>JBGPNP010000045.1:0-11900 GCA_041487575.1 Gaiellaceae bacterium
GACCACCGCTTCCACACGACTCTCTGCGACCTCACCGGCAACGCGTGGCTCATCCGTCTCTACCAGCAGCTCGCCGACCAGAGCCGGCTCATGCAGACGCTCGACAGCGTCGCGCACGCGGACGCGGACAAGCGCGAGCTCGTGATGCGCCACGAGCCGATCGTCACTGCAATCGCCACCGGCGATCCCGACCAGGCGGAGCAGGCGGTCGTCGCCCACATCGACCTCTCCGAGCGCCTGTTCCTCGACGAGGTCCCGGACGTGGCCGAGGACTAGCGCGTGTACTACGTCGAGCTCTTCCGCAAGAAGCCCGACGTCAGCTGGGAGAAGTTCCGCAGCGTCGTCGAGGGCGCCTTCAAGCGCTGGGCCGAGCTCCACCCGGAGGATGCGCCTGTGCTCGCCATCGGGCGTACCTGGCGCCTCGGCCCGCCGGAGGCCTCGTACATCATCGTCTGGAAGATCCCGGACTTCGCCCGGATCGACGAGTGGACGGCCGCGCGGCGCAGCGACCCCGACTCCGCAGCAGCCGTTGACGAGGGCACGCTCTCGGTCGCCGACATGGATGCCGGCGTCTACGAGGACATTGGCCTGGAGATGCTGTGACGGCCCGCTCAGGCCGGAAGAAGGGGGCTCGCGGGGGAGATGTGGCGCTCCGCGCCGATCCCGCTGGAGATGTTGTGACGCGCATTCCCGCAATCGACACCGAGGCGCATCTCTTCTACCGCGCCTTCCCGTCCGAGTCCGGCTTCGCCGAGGACAAGCGCAGGCGCTACGCGTGGCAGGAGCACCCGGGCGACCTCCTCGTCGCAGAGATGGATCACGCCGGCGTCGAGAAGGCCTTCCTCATCTCCTACGACGGCTGGGACATGCCCTACTACATGACGGTGAAGTCGGCCGGGCGCGAATCGTTCTGGGGCGGCGCGGACTACTGCCGCTTCTGGGCCGAGCGCTTCCCGGAGCGGCTGCTCTGGTTCGTGACCCTGCGCGACCCGCGCGAGAGGCCGGGCCTCGAGCCGCTCGAGCGGCGGCTCGACCAGGGCGCCTACGGGATCAAGGTCTTCCCCGGCTTCCTCGAGACGAACATCGACGACCCGGCGCTCATGGAGGCGTACGCCCTTGTACACGAGCGCGGCCGGCGGGTCGTCTTCGGCTTCGAGGACACGAGCCGGCCGCCGACGCCGACGACCGCGGAGGTGTGGGAGGCCTTCGCCCGCGTCGCCGAGGCCTTCCCCGACCTGCCGTTCCAGACGAACCACATGGGCTACCTCGACCCGCGGACGCCCGAGGCCGGACTCATGTTCGACGTCGTCCGCGCGCACCCGAACATCTACGTCTCCTGCTCGTGCCTCCAGTTCATGTGGGAGGACGAGCACGAGTACCCGTTCCCCCGCTACCTCGAGCGCATCCGGCTCCTGCGCGACGGCTGCGGCGCCGACCGGATCATGTACGGCACCGACTGGCCCTGGCTCGACCACTGCTTCATGTACGCGCAGCTCGTCGAGTCGATCCGCCGCCACGCGGACTTCCTGAGCGAGGACGAGAAGGAGCTCTTCCTGCACCGGAACGCCCGTCGCTTCCTCGGCGAGACATGAACCATCCGCGAAAAATGCTGCGCATTTTCCGCGGTCGCAGTTTGTCCCTTCGGTCCGCTCGGGAGGATGTTCGCAGGGAGGGTAGAACCATCAGCGCGGCCGAGCACCTCGAGTCCTACTTCGCCGCCTGGATGCGCCACGATCCGGGCGAGATGGCGGCCTTCTACACCGAGGACGCCGTGATGGAGGACCCGACGCTCGCGGAGCCGCGACGGGGCCGCGCCGCGGTCGAGCGCTACTACGCGGACATGTTCGCCACGCTCGAGCGCCCCGAGCACGCGCTCCGCGACTGGGCCGTGCGGGGCGACCGGGTCTGGTTCGAGTGGACCTTCCGGAGCGGCGGCGAGACCAAGCCGTGCGAGGACTACCTCGGCGTCTCGATCCAGAGGTTCCGCGACGGCCTCATCGTCCACGACGCCGCCTTCTGGGTGCCCGGTGCCTGAGGGTCCTCTCGCCGGAGCGCGCATCGCCCTCCTCGCCGCGCCGCTCTACGAGGACATCGAGCTTCACTACCCGAAGATCCGGCTCGAAGAGGAGGGCGCCGAGGTCGTCGTGGCCGGCTACGACGAGGCGGCCTACCGCGGCATCTTCTGGTCGCTCGCGCTCGCGGCCCGCGGCCGCATGCAGATCCCCGGCTTCGAGGGGCGCGTTTATACCGGCGTCCACGGGATGCCGATCGCCGCCGACGCGATCGTCGAGGAGCTCGACCCGGCGACGATCGATGCGGTCGTCATCCCCGGCGGGTACGCAGCCGACCACCTCCGCCGCTCGGGGCCGGTGCTCGAGCTCTGCCGCTCCGTCGCCGGACGGGGGCGCCCGGTCGCCGCGATCTGCCACGGCCCCTGGGTCCTCTGCAGCGCAGGCCTTCTGCGAGGGCGGCGCGCGACCGGGCACTGGGTGATACGCCCGGACGTCGAAGGCGCCGGCGCCACCTGGGTCGACGAGCCGTGCGTCGTCGACGGGCCGATCGTCACCGCCCGCTTCCCGCACGACCTCGGCCCTTCTGCCGGACAATCGCCCGGCTGGTGGCCGAAGCGCGCTAAAGCTGCTCGAGGCCGATGTCCTCGTACAGCCCGGCGTCGCAGTCGACGACCTCGAGCCAGTCCTCGATCGCCTGGCGTGCGGCAGGATCGCTCTTTCGCTGCTCGTTCCACTCGTCGACCCGTGCCGCCGAGTCGATCTCCCAGACGACGATGTAGTGAGGCCCGCCGAGCCTCCACGTCCGGCCGATGGCGAGCCTGGGGCGGTCCTGGGGGTTGGCGGCGGCCCAGTAGGCGTCCGTCCGCGTGATCGTCTGCCGGAATTGCTCGGGGTCGACGCCCGGCTTCCGCGAGTAGAACTCGACGTAGTACATTTGCGCTCCTTTCCATCGAGCTTCTCCGTGGGCCCGGGGAGATGCAACCCTACGCCGACCGCCTCGTCCGTCTCTCGGCTCTCGCGAGAGCCCCGATAGGAGCCTGAAATGCGCATCGAGCACGTCGAGCTCACGTTCCTCAACCTTCCGATGGTGCGGCCCGAGGGGTGGGTTTGGGGCCGCCGCTCCTCGTACACGCTCGGGCTCGTCGAGCTCCATACGGACGCCGGCGTGACGGGAGTCGGCGAGGTGAATGTCTGCATGGGGCCGAATCCCGAGGTCATCCGGGCGATCACCGAGCAGATGGCCGAGAGCATGATCGGCGACACTCCGCTCGCCCCGCAGCGGCTCATCAGCCGCGTCATGGGCGCGGGCTGGTACCCGTTCCACCGCACCGCGGGGCTCGTCCTCGGCGGGCTCGAGATGGCCTGCTGGGATGCGATGGGGAAGCACCTCGGCCAGCCGGTGTCGGCGTTCTTCGGCGGATCCCTGCGCGACTCGTTCGCTTCGATGTACTACATCCAGGCCCAGGCCGACCTCGGAGCGATGGTGGAGCAGGCGCAGGAGGCAGTCGGGCGCGGGTTCCGGACGATCTACTTCAAGGTCGGCATCGAAGAGGAGCGCGACGTCGAGCTCGTCGCGCGCGTGCGCGAAGGGATCGGGCCGGGGCCGAAGATCCGGCCGGATGCGAACGAGGCCTGGAGCGCTGGGACCGCCGTTCGGATCCTGCGCCGGATGGCTCCCTCCGTCATCGAGTACATCGAACAGCCGGTGTCGATGTTCGACATCGACGGCCTCGCGCACGTGCGGGCGGCGAGCGGCGTCGCGGTCGCGGCCAACCAGACGTCGTGGGGGACGCAGGCGATCCTCGAGATCGTCAAGAAGAACGCGGCCGACGTGATCATGACCGACCCCCATCAGGAGGGCGGGCTCCTGCCGACGAAGAAGATCCTCGGGCTCTGCGAGATGGCCGGCCTTCCGTTCGTGAACCACGCCTTCAACGCGACGACGATGACGCTCACCGCGCACATGCACGTGATGGCGACGTCCACCGCGTGCGTGCTCGCGATTCAGGGGCACCCCGACTTTCTGGCGGACGACTACGTCTCCGAGCCTCTCGACTACACGGGAGGACGGCTCAGCGTCCCGGACCGCCCGGGCCTCGGCGTCGAGATCGACCGTGACAAGCTCGCGCGCTACCGGGCGAAGTTCGAGGAGGAGGGCATGGCGAGCATCTACCCGACCTCGCGCGAGGCCCCGATCCTGAGCGTACCGGCGTTCTGAAGCGTGCTCACGCGGCACGAGCGGCTCCGAGACGGCCTCGCCGAGCGAGGCTGCTCCTCCGTGATCCTCGCCGGGTCGGCCCACGCGATTCACCTCACGGGCTACTGCCGCTACCTCGGCGGCCCCGCTGCCGTCGTCGTCGACGCCGAGGCGAAACGGACGCTCGTCGTCCCCCGCTACGAGCTCGAAGCGGCGGAGGAGACGGCGAAGGCCGACCAGGTCGTCGGGTACGGCGGCTCCGACTTCCTCGACTTCGATCCGCTGCCGAAGCTCGTCGCCGCTTGCCTCGAGCACGTACGGAAAGGGCGCGTCGGGCTCGCCGGCGACGCGCAGGCGGTCTTTGCCGACTCCGTCCCGGACCGGGTCGGGGTCGACGACCTCATCGCCGAGATACGAGCGCGCAAGGACGCCGACGAGATCGAGAAGATCGCCCGCTCGTACGAGCTCGCCCTCACCGCTCAGCGCGCAGTGCGCGAGCTTCTCGCCGAGGGAGCGAGCGAGATCGAGCTCTGCTCCGCGGCGTACGCCGCCGCCCAGAACACCGCAGGTCAACCCATCGAGCTCATCGCAGTCGTCGCGAGCGGCCCGAACAGCGCCCTCGTCTCGTCGCCGGTCTGCGTTCCCGGCGAGCGCCGCGTCGGCGAGGGGGACCCAGTGCTCGCAGACCTGGCGGTCCGGTGCGCGGGCTACTGGGGGGACACGACCCGCACGTCGACCCGAGGCGCAAACGCCCGCGTCGCCGAGGTGCGCGACGCGGTCGCCGCGATCGTCCCCCGGCTAGCGGGCCTCCTGCGACCGGGCGTACGGGCGCAGGAGATCTTCGAGGCCGCGCGAGAGGAGATCCTCTCTCGCTTTCCCGACGGCTCATTTCCGCACCACGCCGGGCACGGCATCGGCATCGCCGTGGCGGAGGAGCTTCAGCTCGTCCCGACCGACAGCACCCCGCTCGAGGCCGGGATGGTGCTAGCGATCGAGCCCGGCGTCTACTTCCCCGGACGCTTCGGCGTGCGT
Organism: Gaiellaceae bacterium; assembly: GCA_041487575.1. GTDB lineage: Bacteria > Actinomycetota > Thermoleophilia > Gaiellales > Gaiellaceae > JBGPNP01. Next base: position 5,242 of record JBGPNP010000045.1, read on the forward strand.
GTCGAGGACATGTACGTCGTCACCGAGGGCGGCGGCCGGATCGTCGGGTCGCTAGGCGCGTGACGTGTGCGACGGCCCTCCGGTCGCTTCGATAGCGAGCGAGGGCGCGGCCGCGATGAGGCGACGCGTGTAGTCGCTTCGAGGAGCGGAGAGGACGGCGGTCACCGTGCCCTCCTCGCGGACGTCGCCTTCCTCGAGCACGAGCACGCGATCGGCGATGCTCGCGACGACGCCGAGGTCGTGGGTGATGAAGAAGACCGCAAGGCCGAGGTCGCGCCGCAGCTCGGCGAGCAGGTCGAGGACGGCCGCCTGGACTGAGACGTCGAGGGCGGAGGTGACCTCGTCGCAGACGAGCATCCTCGGCCTCGCGGCGAGAGCGCGTGCGATCGCGACGCGCTGGCGCTCGCCCCCGGAAAGCTCGCCCGGGAAGCGCCGGGCCATCCGCTCGGGCAGGCGGACGCGCTCGAGCAGGGTCGCCACCTCGGCGGCCGCCTCGCGCCGGCCCAGGTCGCGGAGCGAGCGGATGGGCCAGGCGACCGCGTCCTCCACCGAGCGAACCGGGTTGAGCGAGTCGTACGGGTTCTGAAAGACGATCTGGACGCTGCGCCGCTCCTCGCGCGAGCGCGACCGAGCGCGGGCGGCCAGGGGCTTCCCGTCCAGGAGGATGCGCCCGCCCGCCGGGGCGTGCAGGCCGACGAGGCAGCGCGCGATCGTCGTCTTCCCGCTCCCCGACTCGCCGACGAGGGCCACGCACTCGCCCGGCGCGACCGTGAACGACACGTCGGCTGCGGCGACGACGGAGGCGCCCCGGCCGCGGTGCTCCGCCCGCAGCGCGTCAACCTCGAGGAGAGGCGCGGCGTCGAGCGTGTCGCCGATGACACCCCGGAGGTCGACCTTCGGCGCCGGCGTCTCCTGCCACCGGATGCACCGGACGGAGCGGTGTGCGTCGACGCGCTGGAGCGGCGGCACCGCCTCCTCGCACTCGGAGACTCTCTGTGCGCAGCGCGGCGCGAAGGAGCAGCCGGACGGCCTGCCGCCTACGCCGACCGCGACGCCTGGGATGCCGACGAGCCGACGCGGCGCCACGTGATCCGGCACGCTCGAGATGAGGCCGAGGGCGTACGGGTGCCGGGGCGTGCGGATGACCGACTCCGCCGGGCCCTCTTCCACGATCCGGCCTGCGTACATGACGGCGATCCGCGTCGCGATCGAAGCGACGACTGCGAGGTCGTGCGAGACGTAGACGAGCGCGACGTCGCCCTCCTGCCGGAGGCGGCCGATCTCCTCGAGGATCCGCGCCTGCGTGACGACGTCGAGCCCGGTCGTCGGCTCGTCGAGCACGACGACCCTCGGGCCGCACGCGAGCGCGACGGCGATCGCCAGGCGCTGCTGCTGCCCGCCGGAGAGCTGGTGCGGGAACCGCCGCCGGAACGCCGCGTCCCCGGGGAGCTGGACGCGCCCGAGGATCTCGGCGACGAGCCTGCCGCGATCGGCCTCCACACCGTGGACGTCGAGCATCTCCCGCACCTGGTCTCCCACGCGGATGGAGGGGTTGAGCGCGGTCGCGGGGTCCTGCGGCACGTAGGAGATCAGCCGGCCACGGAGGCGCCGGAGCTCCCGCTCGTCGCAGCCGACGATCTCCTGGCCTGCGACCTGGACGCTTCCCGCATCGATCACGACACCCGGTGGCGTGTAGCCGAGGAGCGCCCGCGCCACGGTCGTCTTGCCGCTCCCGGACTCGCCGACGAGCCCGAGCACTTCCCCCGGCCTGAGCTCGAGCGTCACGTCCTCGACGATCGCCGCACCCCGCTCGAGCCCGACCCGCAGGCCCTCGACGCGAAGCACGGACTCTGTCACCGGCGCAGCGTTTCGACGTCTAGGGACTTCCCGAGGCTGTGGGCGATCGCGTCGGCGACGACGTTGAGCGAGACCGTGAGGACGGCGATGAGGAGCGCGGGGGCCACCACGGCCCAGGGGTTGATCGTGATCCCGATGCGGTTCTCGGAGATCATGAGCGCCCAGTCCGCCGTCGGCGGGGACGGCCCGAGCCCGAGGAAGTTGATCGCGGCGACGAGGAGGATCGACACGGTGAAGCGAGGCCCCGCGTCGGCCATGACCGGGCCCCAGATGTTGGGGAGGATCTCGCGCCGCAGGATCACGTGCGTCCGGTCGCCGCGGGCGACCGCCGCCTCGACGTAACCGCGGACCGAGGTCTCGAGCGCAGCCGTCCGCACGATGCGCGCGATCGACGGCATGTGGATGACGGCGATCGCACTCACGAGGGCGACGTGGCCCTGCCCGCGCGGCGTTGTCGCGACTACGAGCAGGAAGAGGATGGGCGGGAAGGCGAGCAGGACGTCCATGGCCCTCATGAGCACGGGGTCGATGAGAGTGCGGCTGTAGCCGGCGAGGAGGCCGATCGCGCCGCCGACGGCGTACGCGAGCAGCGTCGCGAGCGCTCCGAAGATGATCACCGTCCGCCCGCCGAAGAGCACGCGGCTGAGCACGTCCTCGCCGACGTAGTCGATCCCGAGCGGGTACGCCTTCGACGGCGTCGAGAACGGGATGCCCGGCTCGGCGCTCGGCGAGTGGGGAGCGAAGTAGGGGCCGAGAAAGGCGACGCCGACGACGAAGAGGAAGACGGCGAGCCCGATCCGGGCAGACCAGGCCCGCAGGAACTGCAGCCGCCGTGCCCCGCCCCTCGCCTGCGCGACCGCGATCACTGGCTCGTCCGCAGCTTCGGGATGAGGAGGACGACGACGAAGTCGGCGAGGATGTTGATGACGACGTAGATGGCGGCGAGGAGCATGGCCACGCCCTGCACGGTCGGGATGTCGCGCGCGATCACAGCTTGGACGAGGCCCTGCCCCAGTCCGGGGTAGGCGAACACGGTCTCGACGATGACGATCCCGCCGATCAGGTACTGCACGGTGAGGGCGAGCACCTGCACTGTCGGGGCGAGCGAGTTTCGAAGCGCGTGGCGGACGACGACCCGCCACTCCGGGACGCCGTTCAGCCTCGCCATCTGCACGTAGTCGGACGACATCGACTCGACGACGCCCGCCCGGATCATGCGGATGATGTAGGCGGCCGCCGTGATGCAGAGCGTGAGGACCGGGAGCACGAGGATTCGCGGGCTCGTGAGCGGGCTCTGGCCGGACTCGATGATCGACGTCGGCGGGAGGAGCTTGAGCGAGACGGCGATCGAGGCGATGAGAAGCGTGCCGGTGACGAACTCGGGCAAAGCGATGAACCCGAGCGAGATGCCCGAGATGACGTGATCCGCCGCCCGGTCGCGTCTGATCCCGGCCCAGACGCCGAGCGCGAGCGCAACGGGTAGGAGGACGAGGAGCGTGGCGAGCGCGAGCACGAGCGTCTTCCCGACCCGCACGGAGATGAACGAGGTGACGGGGTCGCGCGACGCGAGCGTCTTCCCGAGGTCGCCCTGGACGACGCCCGAGATCCAGCTCCAGTACTGGGTCGGGAGCGGACGGTCGAGCCCGAGCTCCTTGCGGTAGATCTCCTTCTGCTCGGCCGTCGCGCTCCGCCCGAGGATGGCGCTCGCGGCGTCGCCCGGGAGAACCTGGGTCGCCCCGAAGACGAGCATCGAGACGAACATGAGGAGGACGGCTCCGACGGCGACCCGCCGCACGGCGTAGGCGGCGAGCGGATGGCGCCGCCAGCGGGCTCGGGTCGTCGCGAGCGTGCCCATCCTCGCTAGATCATGCAGCCGCTCCTAGGGCGCAAACCAGTGATCCTTGAAGTCGAAGCCGCCGAGGTTCTCGTACCCGGAGGCGATGTACGGGACGATCCCCATCACCTTCGACGACGCCGCGTCGAGCGTGTTGAAGAAGGCGAAGACGACGTAGCCGCCCTCCTTGTAGAGCGGTACCTGGAGGTCCTTGTAGGCCGCGTTCCGCTTGTCGGCATCCGGGATCGCCTGCGCCTTGCGGAAGCCTTCGGCCCAGGTCTTCGAGTACCAGTGCGTCTCGTTGTACGGCGAGTCCTTGAAGAGGCCGTCCTGGGCCTGCGACTCGAAGGACTGGCCCCAGTTCGTCTGGTAGGTCGGCGACTTCAGGTACTTGTCGTTTGCGAAGTACGAGCCGGCGTCGAGCTTCTGCAGCTGGACGGTGATACCGGCGGCCTTCGCCTGCTCCTTGTACGCGGTGGCCGACTCGAGCATGCCGGGGAGGGCCGCCGACGAGGGCAGCGGCAGCGTGAAGGGGTGCTGCCCCGCCGCCTTCAGGAGCGAGGCCGCCTTCTCCGGGTCGTACTGGCGCTGCGGCAGGGCGTCGTTGTAGGACGGGAGCCCCTTGCCGAAGAGGTCGTTCCCGACGGTACCGAAGCCGAGCTCCACCTTCTGCACCATCGCCTCGCGGTCGACCGCGAGCTTGAGCGCCTCGCGGATGCGGTTGTCCGTGTACGGCGGCGCGTCGAGCTGGACGTAGAACGGGTTCGTCTGCGGCTGCGCGGCGTTGACGATCTGGATGGCCGCGTTCCCCTCCTGCGCCTTCGCCTGCACGAAGTCGACGAACGTGATCTCGTCGACCTGTGCGCCCAGGAGCGCGTTCAGTCGAGCGGCCGGGTCCGTGATGATCAGGATCTCGACCTCGTCGACGTACGGCTTCCCCGACTGCCAGTAGTTCGGATTGCGCTTGTACAGCGCGCGCACGCCGGGCTGCCACTCGACGAACGTGAACGGGCCCGTGCCGTTCGGCTGCTTCGTGAATTCCGTCGCGCCGTCGGGGACGATCCAGAGGGCCTTCTCCGAGAGCAGGCCGGGGAAGTCGCCGATCGGGCGCTTGAGATGGAACTCGATCTCCGTGTCCGAGACCTTCTTCGACGCGGCGAGGTCGATCGGCTCGAGGCGGGCAAGGGACTCGGCCTTGTTCTTCTCGTCGGCGACGTAGCGGAAGGAGTAGAGAACGTCGTCAGCGGTCAGCGTCTTGCCGTCGTGGAAGGTGACGCCGGACTGGATCTTCACCTGCCAGACGGTCGCGTCGGCGTTCGAGTCGGCCGACTCCGCGAGCCTCGGGGCGGGAGCGCCGTTCGCGTCGTACTTGTAGAGCCGCTCGTACACCTGCTCGGCCCGTGCGTCCGAGTTGTAGCTGGGGATGTTCCAGGGGCTGAGCGTGTCGGTCGCCCCGCCGTCGTTCAGGCCGACGCGGAGCTTCCCGCCGCGTTTCGGCGCCCCCGCGGCGGGCGTCGTGGAGGCGCTCGTGCTGGCCGACGGCGCTCCGCCGGTGCTCGCAGCAGGCGGCGACGGCGCCGTCTCCTGGCCGCCGCCTCCGCCGCCGCACGCGGCGATGAGAGCGGGCACCGACAGGAAGGCCCCGAAGGCCGCCGAGCGCTCGATCAGCTCGCGGCGGGTCAGGCGTTCGCGTGGCGCCCCGGACCGGTTGTCACGATCGTTCTTCAACGTCGCCTCCTTTACGGAATCAGGGCGTCTGCTCGCGGAGGAAAATACCACCCCGACGGCGCCGGAGCTTTCAAAGGATCTCCTGCCCGAGGTCGGCGTAGAGCCCCGCGTCGACGATCGTCGCCACCTGGGAGAACTCGCTGTGCTTCTCGATGATGTCGGGCTTCTGGAACTCCTCGTTCCAGCGGTGGAGCGTCGTCAGGTCCTTGAGCCGCCAGATCGTCATGTAGGTCGGCTTCGGCCCGAGACGCCAGGTCCGCCCGATGTTCAGGAGCAGCTCGTCCTCGGGATGCTCGCGCGCCCAGCGGGCCGAGCTCATCTTCACGACCTCCTGGAAGCGCTGCTGCGAGACGCCTTCCTTGGGCTCGACGAACTCGATGTAGTAGTACATGGCCTCCTCTTCAGTCAGCGGGCCGGTGCATGTCCTCGGGAACGTCCGGGATTCCGATCGAGAAGCCCCCCGGCGGCGGCGGTTCGGCCGCCCAGTTCGAGTAGCGGTACCCGGCCGTCAGCCCGCCGTCGCAGACGTAGGTCGCTCCGGTGACGTACGCCGCGTCGTCGGAGGCCAGGAACGCGAAGACGGCTGCGATCTCCTCCGGCGCCGCTGCGCGATCGAGCGGGATGCGCGACCGGTGCTTCGCCCATTGCTCGGGGTCGGCGATCACGGCGCGAGTGGCGCGCGTCTCGACCCACCCCGGCGCGACCGCGTTGACGCGGATCCCGAACGGCGCGAGGTCGATCGCGAGCGATCGGGTGAGCGCGGCGACGGCCCCCTTGGACGCGTTGTACGTCGCCTGGAACTCCTCTCCGGCGAAGCTCGCGGTCGACGCGGTGTTCACGATCGCGCCGCTGCGTTTCGGGACCATCGTCCTCGCCGCCGCGAGCGACATGGCGAACGTGCCGCGGACGTTTACGGCCAGCGTCCGGTCCAAATGCTCGAGCGGGGTGTCGAGAAGCTCCTCGTAGTAGGCGACGCCGGCATTGTTGACGAGGATGTCGAGGCGACCGAAACGCGACAGGGCAAGCGCGACTGCCTTCTCGGGGGTGTCGTCTGCGGCGACGTCGGCTGCAAGACCTTCGACGTCCAGGTCTCGAGCTCGCAGGCCGGCGAGCGCCCGCTCGAGATCCTCCTGGTCGGCCGGTGCAGCGACGATCACGAGCTTCGCTCCCTCGGCTCCGAGCCGCTCGGCGACGGCAAGGCCGATGCCGCTGCTGGCGCCGCTCACGATCGCAGCCTTGC
>JBGPNP010000046.1:0-11798 GCA_041487575.1 Gaiellaceae bacterium
CTACCAGGTGAACCTCGTCCAGCACCTGCGCGCGCCTTTCCGCGGCGATCCAGCAGGGCTCGCCGCGCGCCTCGCACACCTCGAGCCGCTCCACCCCTGGCCGCTCGCAGGCGACGGCTGGACGGTCGTCTCCGCCTCGCCCGAGCTCTTCCTCGCCCGCCGCGGCCGGCGGGTCTGGACGATGCCGATCAAGGGCACCCGGCCGCTGGGCGCGGGCGACGACCTGCGGGAGTCCGAGAAGGACGCCGCCGAGCACGTCATGATCGTCGACCTGGAGCGAAACGACCTCTCCCGCGTGTGCGAGCACGGCTCGGTGCACTGGCCCGAGCTCATGGCCGAGCACGCCCTCGCCGGGGTCACGCACCTCGTCACGACAGTCGAAGGCCGTCTGCGCGAAGGCGTCGGCCTGGCCGAGCTCCTCGAGGCGACGTTCCCGGGAGGGTCGGTCACGGGCGCGCCGAAGATCGCCGCCGTCGACCACATCGCCGCCCTCGAGCCGGTCGGGCGCGGCGCCTCGATGGGGGCGCTGGGCCGCGTCTACCCGAACGGCGACCTCGACCTCGCGCTCACGATCCGGACGTTCGCAGTTGCAGACGGAGAGATCCACCTGTGGGTCGGTGGAGGCATCGTCTGGGACTCCGAGCCGACCGCCGAGATCGAGGAGTCGTGGGTGAAGGCGAGGCCGCTCCTCGCCGCCGTCGGCGCGCCGGTGCCCGAGGCGGTCGCGCGATGACCTTGCTGGCGCTGGCAGTCGGCGGCCGCGGCGTCGTCGACCCGGACGAGCCCGTCCTCCACGCCGATGACGAGGCGCTCCTGCGCGGTCGGGCCGCCTTCGAGACCCTCCGGGTCTACGCCGGCAGGCCGTTCAAGCTCGACGAGCACGTCGCCCGCATCCTGACCTCGGGCGAGCGGATCGGCCTGCCGCCCGTCGAGCCGGGCCAGCTCGAAGCTCTCGCCCACGCGGCGCTCGCGGCTGCCGGGGTCAAGGATGCCGTGCTCCGCCTGTACTGGACGGCGGGACGCGAGAAGCAGGGCCGGCCGACGACGCTCGCCCTCGTGAGTCGGATCCCGGATCACATCGAGCCGACGCGGGAGCGCGGCATCGCCCTCGCCTCCCTCCAGCTCGGCTTCGATCCGGAGGTGCGGGCGCGGGCGCCCTGGCTCCTCGGCGGCGTCAAGTCGACGAGCTACGCCGTCAACATGGCCGCCGACCAGGAGGCGAAGCGGCGCGGTGCGGACGACGCGCTCTTCCTCGCGAACGGCGATATCGTCCTCGAGGGCCCGGTGACGAACATCTGGTGGCGCCTCGGGCGAACGCTCTACACGCCGGCGCTCGAGCTCGGCATCCTCGCGGGGGTGACGCGCGGCGCGCTCCTCGAGGCGGCACCGGGGCTCGGGTACGAGATCGAGGAGTGCGCCTTCCCGCTCGCAGAGCTCGCCGGCGCGGAGGAGGCGTTCACGTCCTCCTCGGTGCGGGAGATCATGCCGGTCGTGCGCCTCGACGGAACGTCCGTCGGCCCGGGCAGGCCGGGCGAGGCGGCGCGGGCCTTCCAGGCCGCTCTTCGCGAGGCCGCGCTCCGTCCGTAGACTCCGAGGCCGTGCGCGTCCTCTCGATCGTCCACGAAGACAGCTCCGCCCCCGGCACGTACGGCGACTTCGCCCGCGCGCGCGGGCACGAGCACCTGGTCTGGCCGATCCACGCCGACCACGCGCCGCGAGCGGGGCCGTTCGGCGCGGTCATGGTCTTCGGCGGGACGATGGACACGCACGAGGAGGACAGCTACGCCTGGCTCCGCGACGAGAACGACTTCATCCGCGCGCACGTCGACGCGGGCGTCCCACTCCTCGGCGTCTGCCTGGGCGGCCAACTGCTCGCCAAGGCGCTCGGAGCGCAGGTCAGCCGCGCGCCCGAGCCGGAGATCGGCTGGCACGAGGTCACCCGCTCTCCCGCGAGCGCCGCCGACCCGATCTTCGGCGCGCTCCCCGAGCGCTTCCCCTCGCTCCAGTGGCACAACTACCAGTTCGCCCTGCCGGACGGCGCGGTGCTGCTCGCGAGCAGCGCACGCTGCCTCCAGGGCTACCGCTTCGGCGAGGCGGCCTGGGGGGTGCAGTTCCATCCCGAGGTGACGCGCGCGATCGTCCAGCTCTGGATCGACCTCTCGAGGCAGGCGGGGACGGTGCTCGACTACGAGCCGTTCGAGCGCGACTCCGATCTCTACGCGGCGGAGTGGGAGCGGATCGGCCGGACGATCTGCGAGCGCTTCCTCGCCGTCGCCGAGGAGCGCCTGGCCGAGTAGGGGGCACGGTGCCGGCTCCCACGATTCTCGTCGTCGACGACGATCCCCCGATCCGGCGCATGCTCGAGCGGACGTTCGCGGCCGAGGGGTACGTGGTTGGCTCGGCGGCGGACGGGGGAGCGGCGCTCGCGGCGATCGAGCGCAGGGCGCCGGATCTCCTGGTCCTCGACGTCGCGATGCCGGGCCTCGACGGCGTGGCCGTGTGCCGCCGGTTGAGGGCAAAGGGGTTCGCGTTCCCGATTCTGCTCCTGACGGCACGCGACGCGGTCTCGGATCGGGTCCTCGGGCTCGATGCCGGCGCCGACGACTACCTCGTCAAGCCGTGCGCGCCGGAGGAGCTGCTTGCGCGCGTGCGCGCGCTACTGCGCCGCGGGCGCGAGCCGGGCGAGGTGCTCGCCTACGCCGACGTCGTCCTCGACGTGCGCACCCGCTCGGCGCGGCGTGCAGGCCGGGAGCTCGAGCTGAGCGTCCGCGAGGCCGACCTGCTCGAGCTGCTGCTCCGGAACGCACGCCAGGTGGTGAGCCGTGAGCTCGCTCTAGAGCGGGTCTGGGGCGGCGCCGCGAAGGCGAGCACGAACGTGGTCGATCGCTACGTCTCGTACCTCCGTCGCAAGCTCGGCGAGCCGCCGCTGATCGAGACCGTGCGCGGGGTCGGTTTCGTGCTCGGCCGATGAGTACTCCGGGGAAAATGCTCCGCAGTTTCCCCGGCGGGAGTTTGTCCCATCGCTTCGCTCGGGAGAATGTCCGATGAGCGCACGCTCGCTCCGCGCTCGCTCCGTTGTCGCTGCGGCGCTCGCGATCCTGCTCGCGCTCGTCGTCCTCGGCCTCGGCGTCGATGTCCTCGTCGGGCGCCATCTGCACCGGTCGCTCGACGGCACGTTGCGGCAGCGCGCGGTCGAGATCGCGCAGCTCTCCGCCTCGGCGCCCGCGTTGTTGACGACGCCGGGCGCGCTCGACTCGCCGCTCGGCGGGACGCAGCTGACGGTAGAGGTCCTCGACCGCCGCGGGCGGATCGTGGCGCGCTCGCTCGCCCTAGGCGGGCGCGTCCTGCCGACGGGCGCGCTGATCCGGGCGGCGATCGCGGAGGGGCGAGTCGGCTACGCGGACGCGAAGCTCGGCGACGAGCGCCTGCGCCTCTATGCGGCGCCGCTTGCGGACGTGGGCGGCCCGGGCGCAGGCGGCGCCGTCGTCGTGGCGGCGTCGACGCACGAGCTCGACGAGACGCTCGGGAGCCTCCGCCTCTTCCTCGTGCTCTCGGCGCTCGTGGCCGCGGGAGTGGGGGCGCTCGCTGTCGCCCTCCTGATGCGCCGGGCCCTGCGGCCGCTCGGTCAGCTCGCCGACGCCGCCGCGCAGATCGAGCGGACGGGCGACTCGCGCCGCCGGCTTCCCGAGCCGGCGGCAACGGACGAAGTCGGCCGGCTCGCGGTGACGCTGAACGAGATGCTCGCGAGCCTCGAGCGGGCGCGGGACGCCGAGCGGCGCTTCCTCGCCGACGCCTCGCACGAGCTCCGCACGCCGCTGACCGCGTTGCGCGGGAACGTCGCCTACCTCGCGCGCCACGGCGCGAGCCCGGAGCTCGTATCCGACCTCGAGGCGGACGCGGAGCGGCTCGTGCTGCTCGCCGACGACCTGCTCGTCCTCTCGCGCGAAGAGGCGGCGGAGCCTCCCGAGGACGAGGTACGGCTCGACGAGCTCGCACGTGCGGCAGCGCAAGCCGATGGGACGATCGACGTCGTCGCCCCGGAGCCTGTCCGCGTCCGGGGTGATCGAGCATCCCTCGAGCGCGCGCTTGCGAATCTCGTCCAGAACGCCCGCCGCTACGGGCCCGACGGCGGGAGGATCGGCGTCACGGCGGAGCAAGCCCACGGCGTCGCCAGGTTGAGCGTCCGAGACGAGGGCCCCGGTCTCGATCCGAACGAGGCACAGCGGGCGTTCGAGCGCTTCTGGCGGGGTCATCAGGGCGGGCCGGGATCGGGCCTCGGCCTCGCGATCGTCCGCGCGACGGCCGAGCGGCACGGCGGCCGCGCGTACGCCGAGGGTGCGCGCTTCACGATCGAGCTGCCCGCTCTCAGAGATCTCTCAGAGTCCGCCGGTAGAACGAACGGCGAAGAACCAGAGAAAGGATCGCCGTGAAGCTCCTGCGTACACTCTCGACCCGCCGCCTGATCGTCCTCGTCGGCGCCGTCCTCGCGCTCTCCGCCGGGGCCGGGGCGATCGCGGCCGCCTCGAGCGGCGGCGGCGGCCCGAAGCCCCCGGCGAAGCCGCTCGCCGAGGCGATCCACGACGCGCTCGTCGCGCCCGCCCCCGACGGCGTCACAGCGCGCATCAAGTTCACAAACCGGCTCTTCCCGTCCGGCGCGCTGCTCGGCAGTGCCGGCTCGGCGCTCATGTCCGGGGCGTCCGGCCGGCTCTGGGTCACGAATGACGGTCGCGGCCGGCTCGAGCTCCAGTCGAGCGCCGGCGACGCCCAGATTGTCTGGAACAAGACGGACGTGACGGTCTACGACTCCTCCTCGAACACCGTCTACCACGCGAGCCTCCCTGCGAAGGCGGACAGCAGGTCTCAGCAGGACACCGGCGCGCCACCCTCGCTCTCGGCGATCAGCAACTTCCTCTCGAAGCTCGGCGAGCGGGCAAGCATCTCGGAGGCGCAGCCGACCGACGCGGCCGGCGAGCCTGCGTACAGCGTCACGATCGCACCGAAGCACGACGGCGGCCTGCTCGGGTCGCTCGAGCTCGCCTGGGACGCGGTGCACGGCGTCCCGCTCCGCATCGCGATCTACGCGCAGGGCGACGCCTCGCCGGTGCTCGAGCTCCAGGCGACGGACATCTCCTACGGCCCCGTCGCCACGAGCGACGTCCAGGTGACGCCGCCCGCCGGGGTGAAGACCGTTGACCTGGCCTCGCCGCCGAAAACGCAGGACACGGGCGGCGCAGGGCCTGACGTCAGCGGCCTCGCCGCCGTCCAGGCGGCAGCGGGCTTCCCCGTCCTCGCCCCGGACACGCTCGTCGGCCTGCCGCGGAAGGACGTGCGGCTCGTCGGCGGCTCCGACTCGCCGTCGGCGCTCGCGGTCTACGGCCAGGGGCTCGGCGCGATCCTCGTGCTCGAGCGGAAGGCCGACACTGCGAGCCCGCCCAAGGACGGAACGCTCTCGAGCCTCCCGAGCATCTCCCTCGACGGTCTGACCGCACACGAGCTCGCCACGCAGCTCGGAACGGTGATCGAGTGGCAGCGCAACGGCGTCTCCTACGTCCTTGCCGGCTCCCTCCCGCCCGCCGCAGCCGAGGCGGCGGCGCGTGAGCTCAAGTGAGCGGTGCGCCTCCGGTCGAGGCCCGCGGGCTCGTCAAGCGCTACGGCGAGATCGTCGCCGTCGATCATGTCGACTTGACGGTCGAGCCGGGCGACGTGTTCGGCTATCTCGGCCCGAACGGGGCCGGGAAGACGACGTCCCTGCGGATGCTGCTCGGGCTGATCCGGCCGACCGCCGGCTCGGCTCGGCTCTTCGGCCGGGATCCGCTGCTCGACGGCGCCAAGGCGCTCGACGGCGTCGCCGGCTTCGTCGAGGGCCCGACGTTCTACCCCTACCTCTCCGGGCGGAAGAACCTCGAGCTGCTCGCCGACTACGACGACGGCGACTCGCGCTCGCGGATCGACGAGGTGCTCCAGCTCGTCGAGCTCCGCGACCGGGCGAAGGACCGCGTCGGCGGCTACTCGCACGGCATGCGCCAGCGCCTCGGCATCGCGGGCGCTCTCCTGCGGCAGCCGAGGCTCCTGCTCCTCGACGAGCCGACGACGGGCCTCGACCCGGCCGGAATGCGCGACATGCGCGACCTCGTCCGCCGGCTGGTGGGCGAGGGCATCACCGTCCTCCTCTCGAGCCACCTCCTCGGCGAGGTCGAAGAGCTCTGTAACCGCGTGGCGATCATCCGCAAGGGCCGGATCGTCTACGAGGGGGCCCTGCGCGACCTGCTCGCGACCGCGGCGAGCGGCTACCGCCTGCGGGCGACCGAGCCCGAGCGCGCCCGCATGCTCTCCCTCGCCCAGCCGGGCATCGAGGAGGTCGAGCTCGTCGACGGAGAGCTCCGCTTCCAGGCCGGCGAGGATGCGGTCGCGGCGCTCTCGGTCGCGCTCGGGCAGGCGCGCGTCGGCGTCACGGCCCTCGTCCCCGAGACGGCGAGCCTCGAGGAGCTCTTCCTCGGGCTGACGGCGGAAGGGCTCGTCGTCGGCGACGAGGAGGCGGTCGCCTGATGGGCTATCCGCGAAAAATGCTACGCATTTTCCGCGGGGGGTCTCCGCGAAAGACGCTGCGCGTCTTTCGCGGCAACGGTTTGTCCCATCGCTTCGCTCGGGAGGATCGCCGATGAGCGGGGTCGTCAAGGTCTACCGCTGGGAGATCGTCAAGCTGCTCGCCCAGAAACGGACCTACCTCGGCCTCGTCTCGGCGATGCTGGTGCCGCTCATCTTCGTCGTCGTGCTCCTGCTGCAGTCGGGCGGGCCGAACGACGTGCCGCTCGGCCGCTACATCCGCGACACGGGTCTCGCGGTGCCCTTCGTCGTCCTCTTCTTCATGTCGTTCTGGGGCTTCCCGCTCATCACCGCGCTCGTCGCCGGCGACATCGTCGCCGCGGAAAGCCACAACGGGACGCTGAAGACCATCCTCACCCGCTCGCGCGAGCGCGGCGAGGTCTTCCTGGGGAAGGTGCTCGCCTCGGTCAGCTACACGCTCGTCGTCGTCTTCGCGATGGGCCTCGTCGGCCTCGTCGCCGGCAGCATCGCCTGGGGCTTCCACCCGCTGACCTCACTCTCGGGCACGCGGGTCTCGGCCGCGCACAGCCTGGGGCTGCTCGCGGCCAGCCTGGCGGTCTACGTCCTGCCGCTCCTCGGCATCGCCGCCTTCGGCCTCTTCCTCTCGACGGTCACCCGGAACAGCGCGGCTTCGGTCGTCGGGACGCTCATGTGGGCCCTCCTGATGCAGCTCCTCGGCGTCCTCCCCGGAACGGAGGGCTTCCGCCCGTATCTGCTCGGGACGCAGTTCGAGGCCTGGCACGGCTTCCTGCGCACGCCCGCCGACTGGGCGCCGGTCGTGCGCGCGATCTGGGTGTGCGCGCTCTACATCGCCTCACCGCTCGGCGCGGCCTACCTCGTCTTCCTGCGGCGCGACGTCGCGAGTGAGTAGGCTCGCCGGCGGGGCCGGCTGCTGACTGTCTCCGCTCGGAAGATCGCGCGGAAGCGGCAGCGCGGGCGGCGACGGGCAGGGGCGCTCGTCGCGACGGCGGTCGTCCTGGCGCTCACCGCCGGCCTCGTTCTCCGGTCGGGCGGTCGGCACCCGACCACGCCGAGCCATCGCACCGCGCCGGCCCCCGTCACCCGGAGCCTCGAGGTGCACCGCTCCGGCACGACGCTTGCGCCGGCGGGCCCGATCCCCGGCTACCTGCTGATCGCCGACCGCGGCAACAACCGAATGCTGCTCGTGGACGGCCGGAAGCACGTCCTCTGGCAGTACCCGCGGCCCGGCAAGCGCCCGTCGATGCCGTTCCGGTTCGACAACGACGCGTTCTTCGGGCCCGCGTACGACCGGATCATCTCGAACCAGGAGGAGCAGAACACGATCCAGGTGATCTCGTTCCCTCAGGGCCGGGTTCTCTGGAGCTACGGGCACGTCGACGTGAAGGGTTCGGCTCCGGGATACCTGCACACCCCGGACGACGCCTACCTGCTCCCGAGCGGGCTCGTCACGGTCGCCGACGCGTACAACTGCCGCGTCCTCTTCATCGCTCCGAGCGGTCGCATCGTCCGTCAGTACGGGACGACGGGAATCTGCAGGCACGATCCTCCGCGCGAGCTCGGGGCGGTCAACGGCGCGACGCCGCTCGCCGACGGCGGCATGCTGGTCAGCGAGATCACGGGGTCGTGGATCGACGACATCGGGCCCGATGGACGCCTGCGCTGGGCGGTCCGGGCGCCCGTCTCCTACCCGTCCGACCCGCAGCTCCTGGCTCCCGACCGGATCCTCGTCGCCGACTACACTCGGCCGGGTCGCGCGGTCATCATGACGAGGAAGGGCCGCGTCCTGTGGGAGTACGGCCCGTCCTCAGGGCCGGGCGCTCTCGACCACCCCTCGCTCGCGACGCGCGTGGCACCCGGGCTGATCGCGATCACGGACGACTACCGGCATCGCATCGTCCTCGTCAGCGTCAGGCGCCGGCGGATCGTCTGGCAGTACGGCCACACCGACGTCCCGGGCCGCGGCAGGGGCTTCCTCCACACGCCCGACGGCCTTGCTCTCCTGCCCACGGCCGTCGCGGAGCAGTTGCCGCGCCTCCGCTCCCTGAACTGAGGCGGCACGTGGTGGGACGCAGGCTCGCATCAGCGGCGCTCATCTGCGCCCTGGCGGCGCTGCCTGCGTGCGGCGGCGCCAGGAAGGAGGGGCAGACGGCGCCGCCTGCAGCGGCGAGCAGCACGCACGGGGCGACTGGGCCGGGCGCTGAGACGACCGCAGCACCGCCCGACGGCGTCTGCTCGAACGCAGACGGCGCTCTCAGCGAGTCGGCATTCGTCTTCGTCGAGTCTCCGAAAAGCGGGGAGCGCGTCGCGAGCGGCTTCCGCGCCACTGGCTGCTCGAATACCCTTCGAGGCGGCCGTCGCCTGGCGTCTGCGCGCGAGGGACGGGCGCGAGCTCGCGCACGGGTTCACGCAAGGCGGCAATCTGGAAGCGCCGGGCCCGTTCACGTTCACCGTCGAGTACTCGGTCAGCCGGCGCCAGGTCGGCCGCCTCCAGGTCTTCATGCCACGCGTGACCGAGGAAGGCTTTCCTCCGCCCGAGGATGTCGTCCCACTCGTGCTCGGGCCCTAGCGGCGGGACGGAGACCACTCCCGACCGCCTCCTAGAAGAGCTCGAGGTACTCGGCCGACTCCCAGTCGGTGACGTGGTCGTCGAAGCGCTGGAGCTCGTGCCGGCGCATGACGGCGTAGGCGGTCACGAACTCCTCGCCGAGGACCGAGACGAGCCTCTCGTCCGCCTCGAGCGCCGCGAGCGACTCGTGCACCGTCGTCGGCAGCGGGCGCTTCGTCGCGTCCTCTTCCGCGGGCGGAGAGGCGGGCGGCTCGAGCTCGAGCCCGTCCTCGATCCCGAGGAGCCCGGCGGCGAGGATCGCGGCGCCGGCGAGGTAGGGGTTCGCGAGCGCGGTCGGAGCGCGGTGCTCCACGTGCCGGGAGGCGATCGAGCCGGTCTTGATCCGGACGAGCGCCGAGCGGTCCTCGGGGGCCCAGGAGACGTTCGAGGGGCTGAACGTGTGGGGCCGTCGGCGCTTGAGGCAGTTGACCGTCGGCGCGAGGAGCGCGTACGTCGAGGGCGCATGGCGCAGGAGCCCGGCGATGAAGCTGCGGCAGCTCTTCGAGATCCCGTGCGGGTCGGACTCGTCCGCGAACGTGTTCTCGCCCGTGGCCGGGTCGAGGAGCGACACGTGCGTGTGGCCCCCCGAGCCGGCCGAGCCCGAGAACGGCTTGGACATGAACGTCGCCAGGTAGCCGTTCACGTGGGCGAGCTCCTTGACCGCGTTCTTGAACGTGAAGGCGCGGTCGGGACCGGCCATGCCCCGCGCGGGCGTGAAGTTGATCTCCCACTGCGAGCCCGCGTACTCGCAGTTCGCGGTGATGACGTCCATCCCGATCGCGTTCAGCTGCTCGACGAGGTACTGGATGAAGGGGACGTACGTGTTCCGGACGGTGTTGAAGATGTGGCAGCCCTCGAAGAGGAGCTCGTGGGTGTCGCCGTCGAGGAGGTAGAACTCCGGCTCGAAGCCGAAGAGCGGCTCCCAGCCCAGCTCGCGGCAGCGGGCGAGCGCGCGGCCGAAGACGTGGCGCGGGAGGGCGGCCAGTGGGCGGCCGTCGCCCCAGGCCGAGTCGCAGATGAAGCGCGCGGTCGCGTCGGCCCAGGGGACGATCGACGCCGTCGCCGGGTCGGGCGTCAGAAGCTGGTCGCCGTAGGCGACCTCCTCGTTGTAGAGCGTGCCGCCGACGACGTCCGAGCGGGTGTCGAGGACGCCGGCGCCCCCGTACATGTTCAACCCGTGCTCGGCGTAGTGGAGCGCGTGGTCGATGGGGATCGTCTTCGAGCGGCTCGTCCCGTGCATGTCGGGAAGCTCGAAGCGGACGTAACGGATCCCCTTCGCGATCCAGCCGTCGACGATCTCCTCCACGGTCTCCGTCATGAGTCCTCCTGCCCGCGGTCGGGCGTGCCGTTGTCCCAGTGGCGAAGCTCGAAGCCGGCCGCCACGAGGGTGCCGCGCAGCCGCTCCTCCGCCTCCGCGGGGCAGACGCAGAGGACGCCGCCCTCACGACCGTCGCCGCGCTCGAGCGCCGCTGCCACCGCAGCGGCCGGCTGCAGGTAGTAGCCGCCGAAGCCGAGCTCCTGGTAGGTGTCGCCGACGAGGACGAGCGAGGCGCCCGGCCCGCGCAGGAGGCCGGCGAGGGTGACGAAGTGGCCGACGTCCCAGTCCGGCAGCGGCCCCTCGACTTCGTTGCCCAAGAGCGCCGCGAGGAGGAGCGCGACGGACGACCGCGAGCCCCAGAAGCAACCGGTGCGGACGTTCGCGATCAGAGCCGCCCCGGGCGCTTCCGCGGCGACGCCGAGGAGCACGAGGACGGACTCGCCCGTCCACGGGCCGGCGACCGGCACGGCGGCGAGCGCGTCCCCCGAGAGCTCCGCGATCGCGCGCGCGAGGCCCGGCTCGCCCGTCCCCGTGATCGCGTGGTCGTCGACGACCGGGATCGGCAGGCGGTAGTCGTGGCGCGGCGCCGCGCCCGGCGGCACGTCCTCGTCGCTCGGGTGCGGGAGAAGCGAGCCGGCGCGGAGCGCTACGTCGTCCTGATCGACCGCGGCGAAGCCGTGCGCACGCAGGACGAGCGCCGCCCAGAAGCAGCCGCAGAGGTTGTCCTTCTGCTGCCGCTCCTCGGCCTGGAGAGCGGCGATGCGCTCGGAGCCGGGGAGAAGGCTGACGTCGGCGCTGGTCACGACGGCGGGACCTTACTTCGAGCCCCGCCCGGGTGCGAGCGGTTAGGTGCGGTATGACGGCTCGCCGGCCGGGGGGCGCGCTTGCCGCGGCGCGGCTCGGAAGCTAGCCCCGCGCGCTCGCGCCGTAGGCGAGCCGAAGGAGCTGACCACGCTCGAAGCGGCCCGGGTCGAGCGCGCTGACGTCGATGGGCGGCACGCGCCCGAGGATCTCGGAGGCGGCGACCTCCCCCACGGACGGCGCCAGCTTGAAGCCATGGCCCGACCAGCCGAGGGCGAGGTAGAGGTTCTCCAGCTCCGGTGCCCAGCCGACGATCGGGTTCCAGTCCGGCGTGTAGTCGTAGGCGCCCGCGAAGCCGCCGAGCCACTCGGCGTCCGCGTAGGCCGGCAGCCGCTCCCGGAGCGTGCGCCGGATCGAGTCCTCGTAGCCGGGGTCGACCTCGCGCCGGCACTCGTCCCGGCTCGCGAGCTCCTCGGGCGGCTGGTACGC
>JBGPNP010000047.1:0-11595 GCA_041487575.1 Gaiellaceae bacterium
CAACTGGTTTGCCCCTTCGCTTCGCTCGGGAGTGACTCCTGAACCGTGAGCTCCCGGCTCGCCAATGAATCCCACGAAAATGCTGCGCATCTTCCTGGGCGACTGGTTTGCCCCTTCGCTTCGCTCGGGAGTGACTCCTGAACCGTGAGCTCCCGGCTCGCCAATCGTCGCATCAGGCTGCTCATCGGGCTCTTCGCGCTCGCCTTCCTCGTCGCGCTCGCGCGTGCGGGGTGGCTCCAGGCGGTGCGGGCGCCCGAGCTCGGGCGGCTCGCCGAGGGCCAGCACCGCGAGACGATCGCCCTGCCCGCCGCGCGCGGCACGATCTACGACCGCCTCGGCGTCGAGCTCGCCATCGGCGAGCAGGCGACGACGGTGTACGCGAACCCGCGCCAGATCCAGGATCCGCGGGCGGCCGCGCTCGCTGCCGGCCGCGCGCTCGGGCTCGAGCCCGAGCAGCTCTACCCGTCCCTCGCCGACCGCTCGAAGGGCTTTGTCTACGTCGCGCGCAAGGCCGATCCAGCGAAAGCGGCCGAGCTCGATCGCCAGAAGATCGCGGGCTTCGGCTTCTACCCGGAGGAGCGCCGCACGTACCCGCAGCGTTCCGTCGGCGCCGAGGTGCTCGGCTTCGCGGGTCTCGACAACAGGGGCCTCGAGGGCGTCGAGTCTTCGCTCGACCGCTTCCTTTCCGGACGTGACGGCGAGAAGACGATCGTCCGCGACCCGTTCGGGCGCACGCTCGAGGTCGTCGACTCGAAGCCGGCCGTCCAGGGCCGCGATGCATACCTGACGCTCGACCACGTCATCCAGGGCCAGGTCGAGCGCATCCTCCGGGCGACGCGAGAGAAGTGGGGCGCGAAGTCGGCGACGGCAGTCGTCATGGACCCGAAGACGGGCGGGATCCTCGCCATGGCCGTCGAGCCCGGCTTCGACGCGAACAACTTCCCGAACGTGCCCGAGGATCGGCGGCGCAACCGGGCCGTCACCGACACGTACGAGCCCGGCTCGACCTTCAAGCTCGTCACCATCTCGGCCGAGCTGGAGCGGGGCGACGTGAAGCCCAGCACGAGGTTCAGGCTGCCGTACACGATCCAGGTCGCCGACCGTGTCATCCACGACGCCGAGCCCCGAGGCACGGAGACGATGACCGTCGCGGAGATCCTCTCCCGGTCGTCGAACGTCGGCGTCATCACGCTCGCCCTGCGGCTCGGCAAAGCGCGCCTCGCGAGCTGGATCGCGCGCTTCGGCTTCGGGCAGCCGACCGGCATCGACTTCCCCGGGGAGAGCCCGGGACTCGTGCTCCCGCCCGACCAGTGGTCCGGCTCGACGATCGGCAACGTCCCCATCGGGCACGGCATCGCCGTGACGCCGCTGCAGATGATCTCTGCGTACGCGGCAATCGCCAACAGGGGCGTATGGGTGCGGCCCTACCTCGTCGATCGGATCGAGGGTCAGCCGCAGGCGTCGCCGAAGCGGAAGCGGATCCTGTCCCGCAAGACGGCGATCGTCGTGCGGAGGATGCTGATGGACGTTGTGAAGGAGGGGACGGGAACGCTCGCGCAGGTCCCGGGCTATCACATCGCGGGCAAGACCGGCACCGCCCAGAAGGTGCTGCCGCAGGGCGGCTACTCGTCGTCGGCGTATGTCGCCTCCTTCGTCGGCTTCGTGCCGGCGAAGAACCCGCGCCTCGTCATCCTCGTCACGGTCGACGAGCCGCACAACGCGATCTGGGGCGGCGTTGTCGCGGCGCCCGCCTTCGCTGAGATCGCGAAGTTTGTGCTCCAGTACCTCGAAGTACCGCCGGATGCACCCGCCGAGCTCGCCTCGGCTCGGCCCTGAGCGCTACGTGATTCTTCGGGGCACCCCGGCCCACCACCCGGCTCCGATCCTATCCGGAAACAACGCGCGAGTGTGTCACGGAATGCAACAAAAGTGGAGGAAATCGGAACCTTTTCTGCACGATTCGAAGAAAGGGAAACCGGCCTCGTTGGTAGAATCCCGCGCCATCGAGCTGGAGATCCTGAGCCAGGCCATCAGGCCCGTGCGCACTGTCAGCCCCGCCCCGGCCGACATCACAGACCTCGCGTACGACACGAACCGCGTGACGCCCGGCGCGCTCTTCTTTTGCGTCCCCGGCCTCAGGGCGGACGGCCACGACTTCGCGCCGCAGGCCGTCGCGTGTGGGGCCGTCGCACTCGTCGTCGAGCGCCCGCTCGACTTGCACGTGCCCCAGCTCGTCGTCGCAGACGCGCGCGTGGCCATGGCGCTTGCGGCAGACATGTTCTTCGGTCGGCCGACGCGCGAGCTGGCCGTCGCGGGCGTGACCGGGACGAACGGGAAGACGACGACGGCCCATCTTCTGTTCTCGATCCTGGCCGCCGCCGGCATGCGCCCCGGGCTCCTCGGGACGATCGAGAGCCGCGTCGGCGGCGAACGACGGGCAGTCCGGCACACGACGCCGGAGGCAATCGACCTCCAGCGAACGTTTCGCGAGATGCTCGACGCCGGCGATCGGAGTTGCGCTATGGAGGCCTCGTCGCACGCGTCCGAGCTCAAGCGACTCCTGGGCGTGCGCTTCGCCGCGCTCGTCTTCACGAACCTGACCCAGGACCACCTCGACTTCCACGGCACGATGGAGGCGTACTTCGAGTCGAAGCGGCGCCTCTTCGTCGAGCCGGGCCCGGAGGGGACGCGCCCTCCGGCCGCGGTGAACATCGGCGACCCTCACGGCCGCCGCCTCGCCTTCGAGCTCCGCGACCTCGGAGAGCAGCCGCTGACGTTCGGACTCGTCCCGGACGCTGACATTCGCGCGGACGATCTCGAGCTGACTGCGTCCGGAGCCCGCTTCCGCGCCGGAGGACTCGAGGTCACGACCCGCCTGCGTGGCCGCTTCAACGTCGAGAACGTCCTCGGTGCGATCGCCGGCGCCCGCCTCCTCGGGGTCGAGGGCGAATCGGTCCTCGTCGGCGTCCGCCACC
Organism: Gaiellaceae bacterium; assembly: GCA_041487575.1. Lineage (GTDB taxonomy): Bacteria > Actinomycetota > Thermoleophilia > Gaiellales > Gaiellaceae > JBGPNP01. The sequence continues at coordinate 2,976 of JBGPNP010000047.1, forward strand.
TGGGCGGCGTTCCCGGCCGGTTCGAGCCGGTCGAGGAGGGCCAGCCCTTCGCCGTCCTCGTCGACTACGCCCACACCCCCGGGGCGCTCGCGAACATCCTTCGCGAGGCGCGCACGCTAACCGAGGGCCGCGTCATCTGCGTCTTCGGTTGCGGCGGCGACCGCGACCGCGCGAAGCGCCCGCTCATGGGGGAGGCCGCCGCGACGCTCGCCGACGTAGCCGTCGTCACCTCCGACAACCCGCGGACGGAGGATCCGCTGGCCATCATCGGCGAGGTGCTTGCCGGCACGGGGTCGAGTGTCGAGGTCGAGGTGGACCGCGCACTCGCCATCCGGCGGGGCATCGAGCTCGCCGCTCCGGGCGACGTCGTCGTCATCGCCGGCAAGGGGCACGAGCAGGGCCAGGAGACCGCGGGGCGGATCGTCCCCTTCGACGACCGCGAGGTCGCTCGGGACGCCCTGCGCAGCCTCTACGCCGGGGCGCGGGCGTGATCCCGCTCGCGGTCGAGGACGTGCGGGCGCTCGCTCCCGGGGAGCTCACGCTCGCGCCCGGTGCGGAGCGCTTCACTGGTGTCACGATCGACTCGCGGCGCACGGCGCGAGGAGACCTGTTCGTGGCCGTGGGTGCGGGGGCCGCCTACGTCCCCGACGCGCTCGCACGGGGCGCGGCAGGAGCGCTCGCCCCGGAAGACGCCTTCTCGGCTCTCGGCGCTCTCGGCGCGGCCGTGCGGGCGCAGAGCCGGGCCCGCGTCGTCGGCATCACCGGCTCCACGGGGAAGACCTCGACGAAGGACATCCTCGCCGCGCTCTGCCGGCCGCACGCGCGTACGGTCGCCGCCGAGGCGAGCTACAACAACGAGATCGGCGTCCCGCTGACGCTCTGCCGGATCGAGCCGGACACCGAGATCGTCGTGCTCGAGCTGGCGATGCGAGGACCCGGCCAGATCGCCGAGCTTGCGCGCGCCGCCCGGCCGGACATCGGCGTCGTCACGGGCATCGGCCCCGCGCATCTCGAGCTTGTCGGAACGCTCGAGGCAGTTGCAGAAGCGAAGTCCGAGCTTCTCGAAGCGTTGCCCCCCGGGGGGAAAGCCGTTGTGCCGGCCGGTGAGCCGCTACTTGAGCCCTACCTCCGCGCCGACCTCGAGATCTTGCGCTTCGGCGCCGGCGGCGATGTCAGCTTGCAGGCTTTCCGTCCGTGGATCCGAGGGGCTCAGCTCGAGGTAGAGGCTTTCGGCAAAAGTCTGACTCTCAACTTTAACTTTAGATCACGCCACAATGCCGAGAACGCGCTCGCGGCCCTCGCCGCCTATCGCGCGGTCGGGTTGCCGCTCGAGAAGGTGCAGGCGGGCGCCCTCGACGTCGTGTTCTCTCGCTGGCGCGAGGAGGAGATCGACTTGCCGAGCGGCGTCCTGCTCCTGAACGACTGCTACAACGCGAATCCGATCTCGATGCGGGCGGCGCTCGTCCACCTCGCCGACCGGGCCGGCTCGCGCCGGTGCGTGGCCGTCCTCGGCCCGATGGCCGAGCTCGGGCCCGAGGCCCCGGGCTACCACCGTGAGATCGGTGAGGCGGCTGCGCGTGGCGGCGTCGAGGTCCTGGTCGCGATCGGCGAGCTCGGGCGCGGCTACATCGAGGGTGCCGCGGGCGTCTCGCAGAGCTACGCTGCCGCCGACGTGGAGGAGGCGGTGGCGCTCCTGCGACGGCTCCTCCGGCCGGGCGACTGCGTCCTCGTCAAGGGCTCGCGAGCCTTCGGCCTCGAAGCGGTGGGCGAGGCGCTCATCTCAGTCCCCGCCTGACGTGGTTCAGGTCCTCCTCTCGGGCATCGTCGCCATGGTGATCTCGATCGTCGCCGGCCCGAAGTTCATCGAGTTCCTGCGCCGGAACGAGCTCGGTCAGTTCATCCGCGCAGAGGGTCCCCGCGCCCACAGCGTCAAGCAAGGGACCCCGACGATGGGCGGCCTTCTGATCATGATCTCGATGGCCGTCCCGTTTCTCATCTTCTCGGAGCGCACGGTGCCGGCGCTCACCGTCTTCTTCGTCACGCTCGGCTGCGCGGCGATCGGCTTCGCCGACGACTGGATGAAGCTCACGCGGCGGCGCTCCCTCGGGCTCTCGGGCCGGTGGAAGCTCCTCCTCCTGGCCGCCATCACAGTCTTCGTCGCCGTCGTCACCGAACGGCGCGACTTCAAGACCGACGTCTACGTCCCGCTCGCGGACGTCCACATCCCGCTCTCGTACGCCTGGTACGTGCTCCTCTTCGTCATCATCGCGGGCGCTGCGAACGGCGTGAACCTCACTGACGGCCTCGACGGGCTCGCGTCCGGAACGGCGGCATTCTCACTGCTCACTTACACGGCGATGGGCGTCGTCGCCTGGCTCGTGAGCAAGCGGAGCGGCGTCGAGAGCGTCTCCGACCTCGACCTCGCAATCCTCGGCGCGAGCCTCATCGGGGCCACGATCGGCTTCCTCTGGTACAACGCGTTTCCTGCTCAGGTCTTCATGGGCGACACGGGTTCGATGGGCCTCGGCGGGGCCATCGCAGCGTTCGCGATCATGACGAAGACCGAGGTGCTGCTCATCCTCATCGGGGGCGTCTTCCTGATCGAGGCGCTCTCGGTCATGCTTCAGGTCTTCTTCTTCAAATGGAAGGGGAAGCGGATCCTGCTCATGGCGCCGATCCACCACCACTTCGAGATGAAGGCCTGGTCGGAGACGCGGATCATGGTGCGCTTCTGGATCGCCGCGGCGATCTTCTGCGCCTCCGCCTTCGTCCTCTACTACCGCTACTTCTCGAAGTTTGCTTCCTAGGAATGCCCTCGTCCTCGGCCTCGCCCGCTCGGGCGAGGCGGCGGCGCTCGCACTCGCCCGCCGGGGCGTGCGCGTGCGGGCCGTGGATCGCAAGTCCGAGCTCGACGCGGGAAGGCTTCTCGAGGCCGGCGTCGAAGTAATCCTCGGCGCGGACGACGACGCCGCTCTGGTGGATGGGATTGACGTGCTCGTGAAAAGCCCGGGAGTGCCGAGCGAGGCGTCGCTCGTCGCGGCCGCGCGCCGGCTCGGGGTCGCGGTCTGGAGCGAGATCGAGCTCGGCGTCCGTGTCCTGCCGAACCCGGTGCTCGGCGTTACCGGGACGAACGGGAAGACGACCACGAGCGAGCTCCTCGGAGCCGTCTTCCGCGCCGCCGGACGGCCCGTTGCGGTCGCCGGGAACGTGGGGCGGCCGCTCACCGGGCTCGACGGCTGCCTTCCGACGGACGTCTGGGTGATCTGCGAGCTCTCGAGCTTCCAGCTCGAGGACATCGAGACGTTCCGGCCGCGCGTTGCCGTGCTCCTCAATCTCACGCCCGACCACCTCGACCGCCACGGAACCCTCGAGGCCTACCGTCACGCGAAGCTCCGCATCTTCGAGAACCAGACGCCCGATGACGTCGCCGTCGTCCCGCGCGGCTTCGGGCCGGTGCCGGGACAGGGGCGACCTGTCCAGTTCTCCCCTGTCGACGACCTTCCCGCCGAGCCGCGCATCCCTGGCGAGCACAACCGTGAGAACGCCGCCGCCGCCACGGCGGCCGCCCGGGCCGCCGGGATCGCCGACGAGGCGATCGCCGAGGCTCTGCGCACGTTCCCGGGCGTTCCGCACCGGCTCGAGCTCGTGCGGGAGGTGAAGGGAGTCCGCTTCGTCAACGACTCGAAGGCGACGAACCCCGAAGCCGCCGAGAAGGCGCTCTCCGCCTACCCGCCCGGCGTCCGCCTCCTCCTCGGCGGGAGCGTCAAGGGAACGCCGTTCGGCGAGCTTGCCCGCCGAGCACGCCAGGCTGGCGTCGCGCGCGCCTACCTGATCGGTCAGTCGGCGGACGAGATCGCCGAGGCCCTCGCGCAGGAGGGCGTGCGCTTCACGCACTGCGGCGACCTCGCCGCCGCCGTCATGCAGGCTTTCGCGGACGCCGAGGCGGGGGAGGTCGTGCTCCTCTCGCCCGCGTGCGCGAGCTACGACCAGTTCGAGAACTTCGAGCAGCGGGGCGCCCGCTTCCGAGAGCTCGTGGAGGCGCTGTGAAGACGCCTGCGAGGGGCCAGCTCGAGTACCACCTGCTCGTCCTCGTGACGCTCGGCCTCGTCGCCTTCGGGCTCGTGATGGTCTACAGCGCGACCTCGGCCCGGGCCGTCGTCGACCAGGGCGACCCGGCCTACTACCTCAAGCGCGAGTCGATCTACGCTCTCCTCGGGCTCGCCGCGCTCGTCCTCTGCGCGCGCTTCGACTACCGCGCGCTCCGGTACGCGGGCGGCCCGCTCATCGCCGTCGCGTTCTTCTTCCTCCTCGCCGTCCTCGCCGTCGGGACGGCCGTGAACGGCGCCCGCCGCTGGCTCCCGCTCGGCTTCTTCGACTTCCAGCCCTCGGAGCTCGCGAAGCTCGCCCTCGCGGTCTGGGTCGCGACCGTGCTCGCCCGGCGAGGGACTCCCCGCACGCTCGGCGAGCTCCTGCGGCCGATCGGGCTCGTCGTCGGCCTGGCGTTCGCGCTCATCCTCGTGGAGCCGGACCTCGGCACCGTCGTCGCGGTCGCGGTCATGGTCGGGGCGATGCTGATCGTGTCGGGGACGCCGTTCCGCGTCTTCGGGAGCGCCTCGGCCATCGTCGGGATCCTGGCGGTGGCGGCGATCTGGCTCGAGCCCTACCGGCGCACGCGACTACTGTCCTTTCTCAACCCGTGGAGCGACCCGCAGGGCGCAGGCTTCCAGGTCGTGCAGGCGACGATCTCGCTTGGCTCGGGCGGCCTCTTCGGCCGAGGCCTCGGAGAGTCGATCGGGAAGGTCAACTACCTGCCCGAAGCGCATACGGACATGATCTTCGCGGTCATCGGCGAGGAGCTCGGGCTCGTCGGCGGGGCGGCCGTCATCGCGGCCTTCGCGGTCTTCGGCTACGCGGGCTTCAACGTGGCCCTCCGCTGCCGCGACCCCTTCGGGAAACGGCTCGCCGTCGGCTTGACGGCGCTCGTCCTCGGCCAGGCCGTCGTCAACCTCTGCGCCGTCATGGGGATCGCCCCGTTGACCGGGATCCCGCTCCCGTTCGTCAGCTACGGAGGCTCGAGCATGATCGTCTCGCTCGCTTCTGTCGGGGTCCTCCTTAACATCGCAGTGAACCATGCCGCCCAAGCCGCATCCTCCGAAGTGCCTGATCGCGGCCGGAGGCACCGCGGGACACGTGCTGCCGTCGCTCGCGATCGCGGAAGCGTTGACCGCGAGAGGCGCCGCCGTCACGTTCGCGGGGTCGCCTGACCGCGGCTGGGCGCGGCTCGTGCCGTACCCCTTCGACGCCTTCCGTGTCGAGGGGATCCCGCGCGGGGTGAGCCCCCGCCTGCCGCGGGCGCTCCTCCGGGCGCTGCTCGCGCCGCTCGCGTGCCTGCGGATCCTGCGCCGCCGCCGGCCGGACGTCGTCCTCGGTGGAGTGGGGTACGTGGCGGGCCCGATGGTCCTCGCCGCGGCGCTCCTGCGGATTCCGGCTGCGCTGACGGAAGCGGACGCCCACCTCGGCCTGGCGAACCGCCTCGCCGCCCCGTTCGCGCGGCGCGTCTTCCTCGCGTTCCCGATCGAGGGTCGCGACGGGCCCAAGTACCGTGTCGTCGGGCGGCCGATCCCGGCCCGGTCGCGGCCCGTGGAGAAGGCCGAGGCGCGGCGGCGCTTCGGGTTACCGGCGGAGGGGCCGGTCGTCCTCGTCTTCGGGGGGAGCCAGGGGGCGCGCGCGCTGAACGAAGCCGCCGTGCGGGCGTGGGCCGTGGACGGGCCGGCCGTTCTCCACCTCTGCGGGGACGGCGATCAGGCTGAGCTCGCCGCCCGCGTCTCGCGCGACGGCTACCGCCTGCTCCCCTTCACCGACGACTTCGGCGCCGCGCTCTCGGCTGTGGACCTCGTGGTCGCCCGCGCCGGCGGCTCGGCCTGGGAGGTCGCCGCGGCCGGGAAGCCTGCCGTCCTCGTCCCTTACCCGCACGCGGCGGCGGATCACCAGGCGAAGAACGCGCGCTGGTTCGAGCGCGGCGGCGGCGCCGTGCTCGTGCCCGAGGGAGAGCTCGACCTCGGCCGGCAGGTCGGGGAGCTCCTCGCCGATCCAGGACGCCTGGCGAGAATGAGCGCGGCCATGCTCGAGCTCGCCCGCCCGAACGCCGCCGACGTCGTCGCCGAGGAGCTGATCGCGCTTGCGTCCGCTTGAGGGCCGGCGCCTCTGGCTCGTCGGTGTCGGCGGCGCGGGCATGAGCGCGCTCGCGATCGTCGCGAAGGCGTGGGGGGCGGACGTGGCCGGCTCGGACCGGGCCCGTTCGGCCTACACGGAGCTCCTCGCGGCGGAGGGTGTCCCCGTGACGATCGGCCACGCGACGGAGAACGTCCCGCCCGGCTGGGAGGTGGTCGCTTCGAGCGCGATCGCGCCCGACAACCCCGAGCTGGCCGGCGGGTTCCGCCGCCGCGGGGAGCTCCTCGCCGAGCTCGTCGCGCTGCGGCCCTCGATCGTGGTCGCGGGCGCGCACGGGAAGACGACGACCGCGGCGATGATCGCCTTCGCGCTCGACCGGCTCGGCCTCGACCCGGCGTTCCTCATTGGCGGCACCGTTCCGCAGCTCGGCGGGAACGCGCGCGCCGGGGACGGGTGGCTCGTCGCGGAGGGCGACGAGAGCGACCGCTCGCTCGAGCTCCTGCGCCCGCGCATCGCCGTGGTGACGAACGTCGAGCTCGACCACCACGCCACCTTCGTCTCCCAGGCCGAGGTGGAGGAGCTGTTCGAACGCTGGCTCGCCTCGCTCGCCGAGGGCGCCGTGATCGTCCGGGGCGAGGACGTCGAGCCGCCGCTCGGGCTCGAGCTCGCGGTTGCCGGCGAGCACAACCGCCGGAACGCGGCGTGCGCGATCGCGGCGCTCGCAGCGGCCGGGGTCGCGCCGGATGAGTCGGCGCGCGTCCTCGGCGAGTTCCAGGGCGCCGGACGCCGCCTCGAGGCGAAAGGCGAGGCGCGGGGCGTCCGCGTGTACGACGACTACGGGCACCACCCGACCGAGATCGCGGCTACGCTCGCGGCGGCCCGGACGCTCGCGAACGGGGGCCGTGTCGTCGTTCTCTTCCAGCCTCACCTCTTCTCGCGCACGCGTCACCTCGCGCACGAGCTCGCCAGCGCCCTCGCCGCCGCCGACGCCGCCTGCCTCACGGACATCTATGCGGCGCGAGAGGAACCCCTCCCCGGCGTGACGGGGAAGCTCGTCGCCGACCGGCTGACCGAGCTCCGGCCGGGGATGCCCGTGGGCTGGGCGCCGCGGCTCGAGGAAGCGGCGGCCCTCGTCGCCGCGCAGGCCCGTCCGGGCGACCTCGTGCTCACCGTGGGCGCGGGCGACGTCGACCGAGCGGCGCTTTTGATCCTCGAACGGATCGCACGGTGACTGTCGCCGTCAGGGAGAGCGTCGGTTTCGCGAAGCTGACGACGGTCGGCGTCGGCGGCCCGGCGCGGTTCTTCGCCGAGCCCGAGTGCGTCGAGGAGCTCGTCGACCTGCTGGCGTGGGCGGAGGAGAACGGGCTCCCCGTGGCCGTTGTCGGGCTCGGCTCCAACCTGCTCGTCGCGGACGACGGATTCGACGGGCTAGCTCTCAGGCTCGAGGGCGCGCTGGCGACGGTCACGACGCAGGACGCGACGCTCGCAGCCGGCGGCGGCGCGGCCCTCGCGGTCTGCCTCCACCGCGCCCGGGCCGCTGGCCTCGGCGGGCTGGAGTTCGCCTGTGCGATTCCGGGCACGGCCGGCGGCGGGGTGAAGATGAACGCGGGCGCATACGGAGGCGACATCGCGGGCGTTCTCTCCCGCGCGCTCGTCGCAGATGCACGGGGCGCCCGCTGGACGGGGCCGGACGAGCTCGGCCTCTCCTACCGTCGCTCAGGCGTCGGAGCGGGTGAGGTGGTCGCCCTGGTGGAGTTCCGGCTCGAGCGGAGGGGCGGGGCGGAGATCCGAACGGCGGTGTCCGAGCTGCAGGCGCAGCGTAAGGCCGCGCAGCCGACGAATAGGCGCACGTTCGGGAGCGTCTTCAAGAACCCCGAGCACGAGCTCAGCGCCGGCCGGATCCTCGAGGCCTGTGGACTCCGGGGCCATCGGATCGGCGGCGCGCAGATCTCGCCGAAGCACGCGAACTTCATCGAGAACGCGGGCGGCGCTACGAGCGCCGACGCGCTCGCCCTCATCGCTGAAGCGCGCCGGCGGGCCCGCGAGCAGTTCGGCGTCGTGCTCGAGCCCGAGGTGCAGCTCCTCGGGCCGATCGAGTTGCCCGCGCTGGAGCCGCGCCGGTAGGAAGCCGGCCGGGCGCGGCGAACTCGGCGACGTGGCCCGACGACCTGCACTCGCGCTGGTCCCGCCTCGGCCGGTCGGCGCCGCCTCCGCCCTTCCCTCGCTTCGCTCCCTCGCAATCGCCGTTGCCGCGATCGCGCTCCTAGCGCTCCTGTACCTTGCAGCGAGGGAGACGTCCCTCTTCGCGATCAGGTCGGTCGAGGTGTCCGGCGCGCCGCCCCAGGTTGCAGCCGAGGTGAAGGCGGCCGCGCGCGACTTCCGCGGCGAGACCCTCGTCGGGCTCGACGGGGAGACGCTCCTCGCGCGGATCCGGGCGCTCCCCTCGGTC
>JBGPNP010000048.1:0-11524 GCA_041487575.1 Gaiellaceae bacterium
CTTCGTGTAGAGGAGCGACGTGTCGAAATACGCGTTCGCGGGCTCCTTCTTCACGTCGATGGTGACGCCGGCGCCCTTCGCCTGCTGGGCGAAGAGGGTTGCCGCCTCGACGAAGCCCGGGACGATGTCGGAGGTGTGGAGCGTGACCTTGAGGCCCTCCTTGCCCGCCGCCTTCAGGAGCGACTTCGCCTTCTCGAAGTCCTGCTCGCGCGCCGGGGCGTCGAGGAAGTACGGAAGCCCCTTGCCCGCGAGGTCGTTCCCCACGGTGCCGAAGCCGGCGAGCGCACCGTCGATGAGCGCCTGACGGTCGGCCATGAGCCGGAAGGCCTCGCGCACGCGGTTGTCCTTGAACGGCTCGAGGTCGACGGCCATGATGATCACCTGGAACGCGGGGCTCGGGGCGTCGATGACGTTGATGTCGCCCGTCTGCTTGTGGGCCCGCGCCTGCGTGAAGTCGAGCTGGCTCATCATGTCGATCTCGCCGGAGAGGAGCGCGTTCAGGCGCGCGCTGTTGTCGTCGATCGAGATGTCCTCCCATTCGTCGACATACGGCTTCCCCTGGTCCCAGTAGCTCGGGTTCTTCACGCAGAGGCTTCGCTCGCCGACCGTGAAGGACTTGAACATGAAGGCGCCGGTGCCGACCGGCTGCGTGAAGTCGGTCTCCCCGTCCTGCACCATGACGGTGTTCTGCTGGACGAACTGGTCGAAGGGGCGCGCGTCGGGGCTCTTGAGCGGCACCTGGAGCGTCAGGTCGTCGATCTTCTTCACGTCCTTGACGCGGATGTTCAGGACGCTCGAGTGGGCGATGTGCTTCGGGTTCGCCATCTGGCCGAAGGTGAAGATGACGTCGTCGGCGGTGAAGCTCTTCCCGTTGTGCCAGGTGACGTCGGGCCGGAGCTTGATCTCGTAGACCGTCGAGTCGGCGTTCGGGTTCCACTCGAGCGCCAGGCCGGGCTGGATCTGGAGATCAGGGCTCACGCGGGCGAGCGGGTCGTAGAGGTTGAAGAAGCGCGAGGCGTCGATGAAGGTCGATCCGTTGGCCGGGTTGAAGCCCTCGGACTTGCCGCCGCCGACGTGGCCGACCCGCAACCGTCCGCCGTACTGCGGGCCGCCCCCTCCGCCGGTTGTCGCGGGCGGGGGAGGAGGAGCCGCGGCGCCGCCGGTGGACGCGGCCGGCGGCGGAGGAGCTGCCTCCTGCCCGCCACCGCCGCCGCAGGCGGCGAGGAAGCCCGAAACCCCGGCTGCCAGGCCCACCCCTGCAGCGCCCTGGAGCAGCTGGCGCCGCGAGATGAGTGGGTCGAGATTCCTGCCTGCCTCGTCGCGTTGACCGTCACTCAGCCGCATGGTAACTTCGCCTCCCCTTCTAGGAAATCGGTTGCGCGCCTCTATCTCACTGACGCTCGCGAAAGTCAAGAGTTAGTGCCCCGCGAGTCGGTCGCGGCCGTCCTTCACGCCTTCGGAGAGCCGCAGCAGGTCGAGCCGGTAGAGCTGCGCGACCCGGGCCCCGGAGAGGTGCTCGTGCGGATCCACTCCGCGGGCGTCTGCCACTCCGATGTCGGACAGGCGCACGGGGACTGGGGCTTTCCGCTCCCGGCCGTCCTCGGCCACGAGGGCGCGGGCGTCGTCGAGGCGCTCGGCCCCGGAGTCAGCAGCCTTGCGGTGGGTCAGCGCGTCGTCCTCAGCCTCGCCCCCGGCTGCGGGAGGTGCGCCCATTGCGCCGTCGGCCGGCCGATCCTCTGTCAGGACTCGCTCGAGGCGATGATCGAGGGGCGGCTGACCACGGGCGGCTCGCCGATCCGGGGAGCGCGGGGCCCGATCGCGGCCTACTCGCTGCTCGCCTGCTTCGCCGAGCACGCGGTCGTCGCCGCCCGGAGCTGCATCCCGCTTCCGGACGGCGTTCCGGCCGACGTTGCGGCGCTCGTCGGCTGCGCGGTCATCACCGGCCTCGGCGCGGCGATCCAGACGATCGCGATCCCGGCGGGAAGCCGCGGGGCCGTCATCGGCGCCGGCGGGGTCGGCGTGAACGCGATCCAGGGCGCCGCGCTGCGGGGAGCAGCCGAAATCGCTGCGCTCGACCTCTCCGCGGAGAGGCGCGAGCAGGCGCTCTACTTCGGCGCGACTCGAGCCCTCGACCCGGGCGACGAGGACACCGTCGCCTCGCTCCGTGCCGCGGCGCCCCGCGACGGCTTCGACTGGACGATCGTCACCGTCGGCCACCCGGATGCCATGAGCCTCGGCGTCGACTTGACGAGGCCCGGCGGCGTCACGTGTCTCGTCGGCCTGATGCCGGAGGGCCGCCCGGTGCCGATCGACCTTCTCGACGTGGTCACGTACGAGAAGCGGATCGTCGGCTCGGCCTACGGCACGCTCGACCCACGCGTCCTCGTCCCGCGCATTCTTCGCCTGTACCTCGCGGGCCGCCTCAAGCTCGAGGAGCTCGTCTCCGATCGCTTCCCGCTCGAAGGGATCAACGAGGCGTTCGACCGCTCGCGGCGGGCGCAGGGACTCCGCCCGGTCCTGACGCTGGGCCCGGGGTGGTAGGCCTCAGGCGAGCTCGACGAGCCGGGTGCCCGTCGCCTTGAAGCTCGCGACGACCGTCTGACCGGGCTCGAGCCCGAGCCGCTTGGCGGAAGAGGCCGTGATCTCCGCTGTCAGCGGTCCGACCCGCACCCGGACGCGGTTCGCGACCGGGACGACGGTCGAGATGGGCCCGCGCACGTGGTTCTGCGTCGAGTCCACCGGCGCCGACCGCGCGAGCGCGACCTCCCACGGGTAGACGACCACGCCCACCGGCCCCTCGCCCGGATCCGTCGAAAGGATGAGGGTGCCGTCCGCGAGGGTTACCTCCGTGAGGCCGTCACCTCGCGCGCGCGCAACGCCGGGCATGAGGTTGAGCCCCGCGAACTCGGCGACGAACGGGCTCGCGGGGGCGGCGATCAGGTCAGCGGCGGTGCCAAGCTGGACGATCCGGCCCTCGACGATGACGCCGATCCGCTCGCCGAGCGCCGCCGCGTCCTCGAAGTCGTGCGTGACGACGATCGTCGGCAGGCGCAGGCGGCGCAGCAGCTCGCGGAGCTCCGCGCGCACGTGCGCGCGCGTATGAACGTCGAGGGCCGAGAGCGGCTCGTCGAGAAGGAGAACGGAGGGGTCGCGCGCGAGCGCGCGAGCCAGGGCGACGCGCTGGCGCTCGCCGCCGGAGAGCTCGCCCGGCCGCGCGCGGGCGAGCCGGGCGAGTCCGAGCGTCTCGAGCAACTCGGGCACGCGCTGCCGCCCGCCGTACGCGACGTTCTCGGCGACCGTCATGTGGGGGAAGAGCGCGTACTCCTGGAAGACGAGCCCGACGGAGCGGCGCTCGGGCGGGAGGTCGACCCCGTGCTCCGTGTCCAGCCACACGCGCCCGTCGACGGCGACCATTCCCTCCTCGGGACGGAAGAGGCCGGCGATCGCACGCAGGACGGTTGTCTTGCCCGCGCCGGAAGGGCCGACGAGCGCGACGGTCTCCGCGCCGACCTCGAGGGCTACCTCGAGGCGGAACGAGCGAAGGGAGTGGGCCAGCCGGAGCTGAAGCGCGTCCACGAGGGAAGGAGCTTGACGGAGAGGAGAACGACGAGGCTGACGAGGACGAGGAGCGCGCCGATCGCGATCGCGACCGTCTGGTCCTGGTCGAGCTGGGCATAGATCGCGAGCGGGAGCGTCTGCGTCTGGCCACGGAGGCTGCCCGCAAACATGATCGTGGCGCCGAACTCACCGGTGCCCCGGGCCCAGGCGAGGACCGAGCCGGCGCCGAGACCGCCGGCCGCGAGAGGGAGGGCGACGCGCCTGAACGTCCGGAAGGAGCCGGCGCCGAGGGTGCGCGAGGCATCGAGGAGCGTCCGGTCGACAGCCGCGAAGGCCTCGACCGCCTGGCGCAGGTAGAACGGGCTCGCGACGAAGGCGACCGCGAGGACGACCGCCGCCTGCGTCAGCGAAACGGTGACGCCCGCGGCCTCGAGCGTCCCCCCGAGGAGGCCGCGGCGGCCGAACACGGCGATGAGCGCGATCCCGGCCACGGCCGGCGGGAGGACTAGCGGCAATTCGATCGCCGTCAGGAGAAGCTGCCGCCCGCGGAACCTCCTCGTCCCGAGCAGGTAGGCGGCCGGCGTCCCGAGGCCGACGACGAAGGCGTGCGCGATCAGCCCTGTCTTCACGCTCACCCAGAGCGCGTCGCGGGCGACGCCGCTCCCGAGTTGAGCGAAGAGCGTGCCGGGCGACACGCGCAGGAAGAGCGCGAGGATCGGGAGGAGGAGGAACGCGAGCGCGATCCCGAGCGCGAGAGCGAGGCCTAGGTCGAAGAGGCGTCTCACGGCAGCCCGAAGCCCGCGTCCCGGAGCGCCGCGCGGCCCCGCTCGGAGCGCAGGAGCCTGAGGAAGCGCTCGGCACCCTGCCGGTGCTCCGCGCCAGTAACCACCGCCACCGAGTAGAGAGCGCGCGTCTGTACCGCGGCCGGAAGCTCGATCGCCTGGATCTCTCCGGCGACCGGCCTCACGTCGGTCGCGTAGACGAAGCCCGCGTCGGCCTCGCCGAGCGCGACCTTGCTCACGATTCCCTTGACGTCCTGCTCCTCGCTCACCACCCGCGCGAGTGCGCCGGTCTCGCCGAGCTGCTCGAGCGCCTTCCGTGTGTAGTCGCCGACCGGCACCCCCTCGGCCCCGATGACGAGCCGGATGCCTGGGCGGCGCAGGTCGGAGACGGACGAGATCCCGGCTGGATCGTCAGCCGGGACGATGAGGACGAGCCGGTTCGTCGCGAACACGACCGGCTTCTCCACCAGCCCTTCGGCGTAGAGCTCCCCGGGGTATTTCGTGCTCGCGGCGGCATAGAGGTCGGCTCTTGCGCCGTCGCGGAGCTGCGTCGCGAGCGTGTCCGAGCCGGCGAACTCGAAGCGCGTCCCGGGCGCGAGCTGCTGGAAGACCTCTGTGAGCGAGGAGGCTGCGAACACGGTGAGCTTCCCGCTCCCGCTCCCACCGCATCCGGCCGCGAGCAGCATGACCGCGAGGAGCACCGAGAAGCGTCTCCTCGCGAGCGAAGCGACGCGACTAGGCCTCCCGCCTAGGAAGATGCGTCGCATCTTCCTAGGGCCTTTCGACCATGACCGAGGTCGCCTTCACGAGAGCGGTCGCCGCCATGCCGGGCCGGAGCCCGAGCTCCTCCGCCGCCTCGCGGGTGATCACGGCGACGACGCGCGTCGTCGCCGTCGTCTCGATCTCAACCTGCGCGAGCAGGCCCTCGAGCTTGACAGCGCGCACGACCCCCTTGAACCGGTTGCGCGCCGAGAGCTCGTGCGGCTCCTCCTTCCCGCGCAGGCGCTCGATCTCCGCCGCCGACACGAGGCGGCGGTTGGCAGCGTCGCGCTCGACCTGGATCTTCCCCTGCCTGTCCCAGCGCCGGAGCGTGTCGAGGCTGATCCCGAGCAAGCCGGCGGCCTCGGCCGCCGGAAAGTACTCTCGCCTATGCATTGCATAGGCGATAATACCGAACGCCGGCCTGCACGGAAGACGCTGTAGACTGGGCCCGCCGACTGCCGCTCTGCAGCCGCTTGCTACACTCTTGGCCGCTCGGCGGCGTAGCTCAGTTGGTTAGAGCAGCGGAATCATAATCCGCGTGTCGGAGGTTCGAGTCCTCCCGCCGCTACTGCCTGCTGACCCCGACGAGAAGAGAGAGCACGAGAAGTGGCAACCGGAGTCCGAGTCGCGATCACCCTCGCCTGCACGGAGTGCAAGCGGCGGAACTACCAGACCATTAAGTCCAAACGGAACACGCCTGACCGCATCGAGATGAAGAAGTTCTGCCGCTGGTGCGGCTCCCACACGCTCCACCGGGAGACCCGGTAGGCGATGGCGCGTTCGCGTACGGGGCGCAGCAAGCGCAGCGCGGATTTCCAAGCGCCCGCCGCCGCGGAGCGCCTCCGGCAGCGCCGCCAGAGAATCAAGCCGGTCGGCGAGCCGAAGAGCCAAACGGGCGCCCGCCGCGAGCGGCGCGGCGGCTTCCGGGCCTTCGTCTCGGAGTCGATAGCCGAGCTGAAGAAGGTCGAGTGGCCGGGCCGGCGCCAGGTGACTTCCGCGACGGTTGTGGTGATCATCGCCTGCGCCGTGGTCGGGACATACCTGTACGTCGCCGACCAGGCCTTCAGCCGCCTCGTCCAGAAGGTCCTCCTCAACCTCTAGGTGATCATGTTCCGCTGGTACGTCATCAACACCTACTCGGGCCACGAGAACAAAGTGAAGGCCAACCTCGAGCACCGCATCGAGTCGATGGGCCAGAAGCCTCGCTTCCGCCGCGTCATCGTTCCGACTGAGCAGGTCGTCGAGACGAAAGACGGCCAGAAGGTCCAGACCGAGAAGCGCGTGCTCCCGGGGTACGTGCTCGTGAACATGGACTTGAACGACGAGGCCTGGACGGTCGTGAAGAACACCCCGGGCGTGACCGGCTTCGTCGGCTCCGGGAACAAGCCCGTCCCGCTCTCTCAGCTCGAGGTCGACCGCATACTCCACACGGCGAGCGCCACGACTGAGCGGCCGCGCGCCGTGGCCGACTTCGAGCTCGGCGAGTCGGTCAAGGTGACCTCGGGTCCGCTCTCCGACTTCGATGGCGAGATCGTCGACGTCAACCCCGACCAGCAGAAGCTCAAGGTGCTCGTGAACATCTTCGAGCGCCAGGTGCCGGTCGAGCTCAGCTTCGACCAGGTGAAGAAGATCGATTGACCCGAGGCGAGGCCTGCCTCGCCAAGTGACCAAGGACGGATATGGCAAGAAAAGTTCTGACGATCATCAAGCTCCAGATCCCAGGTGGGCTGGCCAATCCAGCGCCTCCCGTGGGTCCGGCGCTCGGCCAGCACGGCGTCAACATCATGGAGTTCTGCAAGGCCTTCAACGCGCAGACGGCCGCGGAAGGCGGTCGCATCACGCCGGTGGAGATCACGGTCTTCGAGGACCGCTCCTTCACGTTCATCACGAAGACGCCGCCGGCGGCCGTCCTCATCAAAGAGGCGCTCGGGCTCGAGAAGGGCTCCGCCGAGCCGAACCGCCAGAAGGTCGGCAAGCTCACGCAGGCCCAGCTGCGCCAGATCGCCCAGACGAAGCTCGTCGACCTGAACGCGCGCGACGTCGAGCAGGCGATGCTCGTTATCGCCGGGACGGCGAGGAGCATGGGCGTGGAGGTAGAAGCGTGAGTTCTCTCAGGAAAATGCTGCGCATTTTCCTGCGCCGGAGCTTGTCCCTTCGCTTCGCTCGAGAGCATGTTGGCAGGGAGGTTGATCTATGAGCAGCCACGGAAAGCGCTACCAGAGCGAGCGCGCGGCGGTCGACCGCGAACGGCTCTACACGCCGCTCGAGGCCGTCCGCACCATCAAGTCTCTGCCAGGCGCGAAGTTCGACGAGACCGTGGAGGTCCACTTCAACCTCGGCCTCAACGTCCGCCACGCCGACCAGCAGCTCCGGGGGACGCTGATGCTCCCGCACGGAACTGGCAAGGAGATGCGGGTTGCCGTCTTCGCCGAGGGCGAGAAGGCGAAGGAGGCCGAGGAGGCGGGCGCCGACGTCGTCGGCTCTGCGGACCTCGCAACCCAGATCGAGGCAGGGTTCGACGACTTCGACGTTGCGATCGCGACCCCGGACATGATGGGTGTGGTCGGCAAGCTCGGCCGCATCCTCGGCCCGAGAGGCAAGATGCCGAATCCGAAGGCGGGAACGATCACCTTCGACGTCGCGAAGGCGGTGCGTGACTCGAAGGCCGGCAAGCTCGAGTACCGCACCGACCGCGGGGCAAACGTTCACCTGCCGATCGGGAAGCAGAGCTTCGACGAGCGCCGCCTGCTCGAAAACTATGCCACCGTCATCGAGGAGATCATCCGCGCGAAGCCGGCTGCCGCTAAGGGCCGCTACGTCCGCACCGTGACGATCGCGAGCTCGATGGGCCCCGGCATCCATGTCGACCCGGCGCGGGTCCGTAACATCGTCGAGGAGCTGGAAGGGGCCGTCGTAGCAGCCTGAAATCTCGCTTCGTTCCGATTTCAAGCTGGCAACGTTCCGATAGCAACATAGCCTGTCGCCAAAGACAGCCGGCAGCCCCACGGGGCGGAAGTCCAGCCGAGGCGGCCCGAGAGAGACTTCCCTCTGCTCGTGCCCGCTTCGTGCGGGCGCGATCGTTTTCAAGGAGGTGAGTGGATGCAGCGAGAGGACAAAGAGCAGGTCGTCGCCGAGCTCGTCGAGCGGCTGCGGGCGTCCAGCACCCTCATCGTCGCGGACTACCGCGGCCTGACGATGAAGGACATCGACGCCGTCCGCGGCGAGCTCCTCAAGTACGGCGCCCGCTTCTCCGTCGTGAAGAACACGCTGACACGCCGCGCCGCCGACGCGGCCGGGGTAGAGGAGCTGAAGGAGTTCCTCGAAGGCCCGACGGCGATTGCCTTCGTCAGCGGGGGCGACATGGTCGCAGTGGCGAAGGCGCTGAACGACACAGCTCGCCGGACGCGGATCCTCGCCCTGAAGGGCGGGATCCTCGAGGGGCGGCCGATGACCGCCGACCAGGTGCGGGAGCTCGCCAGCCTTCCGGCGGAAGCCGTACTTCGATCGCAGGTGCTCGGTGCGATCGTTGGCCCGCTCAGCGCCGTCATCGGCGTCTTCACGGCGCCGCTACGGGACATCGTCGGCGTCGTCGAGGCACGGATTCAACAACGACAAGAGCAGGAGACCAAGTAAACCCGAGGGTCCCTGAGGAAGGGGCCCCACGGGGGAACCAGGGTTCGCCCGTGTTGAAGAGCAGGAGGCGTAGGAAATGGCAGACACTGCAAAGCTCGTCGAGCAGCTCGGCAAGATGACCGTCCTTGAGCTCGTCGAGCTCAAGAAGGCCCTCGAGGAGGAGTGGGGCGTGACAGCCGCCGCGCCTGTCGCGGTCGCGGCCGCCGGAGTGCCGGCCGCCGGCGACGGTGCAGCAGCGGTGGAGGAGCAGACGGAGTTTGCCGTTGTTCTCACCGGCGCAGGCGACAAGAAGATCCAGGTGATCAAAGTCGTCCGGGCGATCACGAACCTCGGCCTCAAGGAGGCGAAGGACCTCGTCGACGGCGCGCCCCTGCCCGTCAAGGAGGGCATCGCCCGCGAGGAGGCCGAGTCGATCAAAGCTCAGCTCGAGGAGGCCGGCGCAAGCGTCGAGATCAAGTAGGTAGGGGGCACGGGCGCCAGGGGCTCCCCCGTGCCGACCTCTCTCGCTTTTTCCGCTGGGAAAGGCTATAGTCCGCACCGAAGAGGCGGTCACCGCAGGGTCTATGGCGCTTGCGAGTCGGCTGCCTCCTCTGGTATCGTCACGGATTCGGCCCGCCGGAACGCCGCTTCGCCTGTTGTCGCTCGACCCTGCCTAGAACGGAGGTCGCATCAGTTTGACCACTAAGGTCGTCTCGCGCCGCGCGCGAAAAAGCTTCTCCCGCCTCAAGCACGTACTCGACCTCCCGAATCTCATCGACATCCAGAAGGCCTCCTTCGGGTGGTTCATACAAGAGGGCCTGAAGGAGACGATCGACGATATCTCTCCAATCGAGGACTACACCGGCTCGCTCGCCGTCGAGTTCGGCGACTACGAGTTCGGGCCGGCCCCGGTCTCGATCAAGGAGTGCCGCGAGAAGGATCTGACGTATCAGGTCCCGCTGTCGATGACGGTCCGTTTCGTCAACAAGGACACAGGCGAGATCCGCGAGCAGACGGTTTTCATGGGGGACTTCCCGATGATGACGGAGCACGGCACGTTCATCATCAACGGGACGGAGCGCGTCATCGTCACGCAGCTCGTCCGCTCGCCTGGCGCCTACCTCATGGAGCCGAAGGACGCGACGAAGCAGGTCTTCATCGCGAACCTTATGCCGAGCCGTGGATCGTGGCTCGAGCTCGAGATCGACAAGAAGGGCGTCGTCTACGCGCGCATCGACCGGAAGCGCAAGCTCCCGATCACTACGCTCTTGCGGGCTCTCGCGCGCGACGAGATCAGCGACGGCTTCGATCTCGCGACGAACGAGAAGATTCTCGAGCTCTTCGACAACTCGATCTACATCGCCAATACGCTCGAGAAGGACACGACGACCCGGGAGGAGGAGGCGGTCATCGAGGTCTTCAAGAAGCAGCGGCCGGGCGAGCCTCCCACCCTCGACAACGCGCGCAACCTCCTCAGGGGCCTCTTCTTCGACGCGAAGCGCTACGACCTGACCAAGGTCGGTCGATACAAGCTCAACCAGCGCCTCGAGGTTGCCGTCCCCGACGACACTCGCGTCCTCACTACGACGGACATCGTTGCCCTCGTGAAGAAGCTCGTCGAGCTGCCGAAGCTGCTTGGAGTCCCCGAGGACTCGAAGGACTACGCGGCTGACGCAATCGGCCTCTCGCGCGAGCCGATCCGCGCGGAGCTCGACGAGTACGAGCACTTCGGCAACCGGCGCCTGCGCACGGTCGGCGAGCTCATCCAGGAGGCTTTCCGGGTCGGGCTCTACCGCATGGAGCGGGTCGTCCGCGAGCGGATGACGACCGAAGACGTCGACACGATCACGCCGCAGACGATCATCAACATCCGGCCGGTCGTCGCGGCACTGAAGGAGTTCTTCGGCTCCTCGCAGCTCTCACAGTTCATGGACCAGACGAACTCGCTCGCCGGCCTCACGCACCGCCGACGCCTCTCGGCGCTCGGCGCGGGTGGCCTCACGCGTGAGCGCGCACCGATCGAGGTGCGCGACGTCCATCCGACGCACTACGGCCGGATGTGCCCGATCGAGACCCCGGAAGGCCCGAACATCGGCCTGATCGGCTCCCTCTCGTCCTACGCGACCGTGTCCGAGTTCGGCTTCGTCCAGACGCCCTACCGGCTCGTCAAGAACGGCAAGGTGAGCGAGCAGATCGTCTATCTCGACGCCTCCGAGGAGGAGAAGGCCACGATCGCGCAGGCGAACGAGCCGATCGACGAGAAGAGCGCGAAGTTCGTGAACGAGTTCGTCCTGTGCCGCGGCCCGGGCGGTGAGCCGGTGACGGTGCCGCCGGCAGAGGTCGACTACATGGACGTTAACCCAGCGCAAATCGTCTCCGTCGCGACCGCGCTCATCCCGTTCCTCGAGCACAACGACGCCAACCGCGCGCTCATGGGCGCGAACATGCAGCGGCAGGCCGTGCCGCTCATGATCACGGAGCCGCCGCTCATCGGCACCGGACTCGAGTACCGCGCCGCCGTCGACACCGGTGACGTCGTGCTCGCGCGACGCGACGGCACGATCGTCGACGTGGACGCTGATGAAATCGTCGTCGAGACGAAGGACGGTCGCGACGACTACGAGCTAGTCAAGTTCATGCGCTCGAACCAGGGCACGCTCATCCATCAGAAGCCGATCCTGGGTCTGGGGCAGAAGGTACAGGCGGGCGACGTCCTGGCCGACGGCAGCTCGACCGCCGAAGGCGAGCTCGCGCTCGGCAAGAACCTCCTCGTCGCTTTCATGCCCTTCGAGGGCTACAACTTCGAGGAC
>JBGPNP010000049.1:0-11418 GCA_041487575.1 Gaiellaceae bacterium
CTGCTTGGCTTGCCTCGAGTCAGCCACCTTGACGAACGATGCCCTCTCGAGCGCAGGCGTCGCGGCCCTACCGGGATACGTCTCGGCCGCGGGGACGGCGCGCTGGGCGAAGCGGGCGCTCGTCGTCGCGGTCGTCGCCGACGCGCTCGGAGCTCTAGCCGACCTGGCCCAGATCGCTCTGCTTCGGCCCGCCGGTCACCGTGGCTTCCTGACGGCGTCCGAGGCGAGCGACTTCGACTCTCTGAGGTTCGTCGGCTGGGCCCAGACAGCGGTCTTCGTCGTTGCGGCGGTCTTCTTCATCCGCTGGTTCCGGCGCGCGTACAGGAACCTGCCGCCGCTCGGCGCGGAGGGCCGTTTCTCCACGAAGTGGGCGGTCGCCGCGTGGCTCGTTCCGATCCTCAACGAGTGGCGTCCTAAGCAGATCGCGAACGAGATCTGGCGAACGAGCGATCCCGAGGCCGCCGCGAAGCAGGGCGTGGTTCGGGGCGGGCCGCTCCCGACGTTCTTCTGGTGGTGGTGGGCGACCTTCCTCGGCGCTCAGAGCCTCTACAGCTCGGGTTTTCGGATTGGCGGCGGCTGGTCGAGCACAGCCACGATCACGGATCTCAAGACGAGCCGGGGGATCTACCTCGCGGCCGATGCGATCTGGGTCGCGGCGGGCATCCTCGCCGTCGTTGTGGTCGGACGGACGACGCGGCGGCAGGAGGAGCGGGCGGCAAGGCTCGGCGCGGCCGGCCTGGAGACCGGCTACCGCGTCCTCCGGCCGGAGCCCGCCGTGAAGGCGAGGCGGTGGGCCTGGGCCGGGGGCGGGCTTGCGCTCGCGGGCTTCGTCGCCGCGGCCGCTGTGATCATGATGACCGTTGGAACGGCGAAGCCGAGGCCCGCGCTTGCGGCGGCTGCATCGGAGCCCGCCGCCCCCCCAGCCCCCGGGGCCGGCGCGCCGGCGAATGGTGGGGGCTGGACTTCGCTAGGCACGGACGACTTCTCCGACCCGACGAGTGGGTGGCTCCAGTACGATCGCACAGGCAACGCGAAGGTGGAATACGTGGACGGCAGCTTCCAGGTCCTCGTCAAGCGCCCCGGGGTCATCGCGCTCAGCAGTCCCCCCGATCACATGAGCCGCCACAAGGCAGTCAGAATTGAGGTGGACGCGGTTCTCCGGAGTGGCTCTCAGACCAACGACTACGTCGGCGTGGCGTGCTTTCTCGGATTTACCCCCGCATCGGTTTCCGCCGCCCCCGCGGACGAGGGGTACTACTTCATCGTGTGGCCGGACGGCAATTACGCGATCGCTCGCGATCCCGGAGGCAACAGAGCTTTGGTCAGGCTGACCGGAGGCGTCGACTCCAACGCGATCAAGGGGTTTCGAGAGACGAACCGGATCACTGGCGAGTGCATCCGGGGGAGTTCAGGAGCGGCGCGTCTGACCCTCTACGTCAACGGCAAGCAGATCGATCAGGCCTCGAGCGAAGGTGGGCCTGACGCCTTCGACAACGTGCGCCTCACCGTCTACTCCGACAAGGGCGGCACCGAGGCACGGTTCGACAACTTCGCGCTTGCCACGCGCTAGCCTCGGCGCCGCGCGTGCGGGTGCGCGCTGAAGTACTGCTCGCGCCGGCGCCGCTCCGAGACGTGCGTGTAGAGCTCGGTCGTCGCGAGGTCGGCGTGGCCGAGCATCTCCTGGACGCTCCGGAGATCGGCGCCGCCCTCGAGCAGGTGCGTCGCGAACGAGTGGCGCAGGAGGTGCGGGTGGACCCGCTCGGGCTCGAGCCCCGCCTTCGCGGCCAGGCGTCGCAGGATGAGGAACGCGCCGGCCCGCGTCAGCGCCCCGCCCTGGGCGTTCAGGAAGAGCTCCGGCCGGTGGCGGCGGTCGAGGTAGGGGCGGCCGCGCGAGAGGTAGCGGCGGAGCGCCTCGGCTGCCTCGCGGCCGAGGGGGACGATCCGCTCCTTGTCGCCCTTCCCGATGACTCGCACGAGCCGGCTCTCGAGATCGACGCCCGCGCCGGCGAGCCCCACCGCCTCGGAGACGCGGAGGCCGGCGCCGTAGAGGAGCTCGACCAGCGCCTGGTCGCGGAACGCTCGGGGCGCCGTCCCGTTCGCTGCCTGGATCAGCCGCTCGACGTCCCGCAGCGAGAGCGAGCGCGGCAGCGGCCGACTGCGACGCGGCAGCTCGACCGCGGCGGCGGGGTTGTCCGGGCGGAACCCGAGGAGCGTCAGGTGCCGGAAGAACGTGCGCGCCGCGGCCGCCCGCCGCGCGATCGAGCTCGGCGCCTGGCCTCGCGCGCGCAGGTCGGCGAGCCAGCCATGGACGTCGTCGGCTGACGCGCCCGCGGGCGAGCGCCCCAGGAACGCCGAGAGGTCGGCGAGGTCGCGGCGGTAGGCGTCCACGGTTCGCGGCGCGCGGCGCGCGGCAAGGAGCGCGAGGAAACTTTCGAGGTAGGGGTCGGCCGTCAGCATTGCCGGATCTCGCTCAGGCGCGGGGATGGGCGCGGTCATAGACCTTCCGGAGCCGTTTCGCGTCGACGTGGCTGTAGACCTGGGTGGTCGAGAGGGACGAGTGCCCGAGAAGCTCCTGAATCGTCCGGAGGTCGGCGCCGCCTTCGAGCAGGTGCGTCGCGAAGGCGTGGCGGAGACGGTGCGGGTTGGGGAGCAGCCGCCGCAGGGTCGAGGTGTCGAGCGGCCGCCCTCGTGCCGAGAGGAAGAGTGCGTCCACGTCGGCGCGGGCGAGGCGCGGCCGGCTCTTCTCCAGGTAGAGACCGAGCCGGTAGGAGGCTTCCTCGCCGAGGGGCACCGCGCGCTCCTTCCCGCCCTTCCCGCGGACGAGGACGAGCTCCTGGTCGAAGTCCACGTCGGCGAGGCGCAGGTCGACTGCCTCCTGGGAACGGAGCCCTGCAGAGTAGACGAGCTCGAAGAGCGCGCGGTTGCGCACCGCGAGCGGCCCCTCGGCCTCGTACCCCTCGAGGAGTGCGTCGGTCTCGGCCGGGCGGGGCACGGAGGGGAGCCTGCGCCGCCGCCGCCCGCCGAGCGGGACGTCGGGGACGCGCGCCGGCCCGAGCGCTGAGCGCAGGAGCGAGCGGACCGCGGCGAGCTTGCGGGCGAGCGTCGTCGGCGAGAGCTTCCGGGGTAGGCGGCCGGGGCGGTCGGCGCCGAGCTCCGCGGCATAGCGGGACAGGACCCGCACGTCGACGTCCTCGAGCCCCAGCTCTCGCGCCGCGAGCCAGCGGCCGAACTCCGCGAGGTCGCCGCGGTAGGCCCGCCCCGTGGCGGGCGAGAGCGACGGGCTCTCGAGGAACCTTTCGATCGCGGCCTGCGTGTCCACGGCCGCCACTTCCGCTCCGCGCCTAGGCTTCCTGCATGCTCTCGCTCCGGGTCAGGGATCTGCTCGTCGCGAGCTGGGTCGTTTCCCGGGAGAGCGTCGCGCGGACGCTGCCGCCGGGGCTCGAGCCCGCCGAGGTCGACGGCGAGCATCTCGTCTCGCTCGTCTGCCTGCGCTACGCGGGCGGCCGCCTCGGGTTCTTGCCGGCGCCGCGCTTCTCCCAGCTCAACGTGCGGGTCTACGTCCGCTGGGGGGACGAGACCGCCGTCTACTTCCTCGACGCCCGCGTCACCCTGCCCGGGATGGCGGCGACGCTGGTCGGGGCGCCGTTCCGGACGACCCGGCTGCGCTTCCGCCGCGGCCGCGCCGACGCCCCGGGGCTCGGCGTGCGCATCCGCTACGCGCTCGAGGGCGAGACCGATCCGGGCGAGCTCGGGGGGCACGAGCTCGGGCTCTTCCAGTCGGCCGGGTTGCGCGGCTTTCGCGTCCGCCGCGGGCCCTGCACGTGGCGGCGGGCCGTCCTCACCGAACCGCTACGCGCCGACCCGCTGCTTGCGCTCGGCTTCGACGTCGGCGAGCCGGCCTCGCTCCTCTACGCGGAGAAGGCCTCGTTCGAGGTCGAGGCGCGGCCGCGCCGCATGACCTCGACGAGCAGCTCGGGCTCGAGCCGGTAGGCGGTCGCTCCGCCCCGACCCGTCATCGTCTCAGCGGCCACGAGCGCGTTCACGATCGCCTCCTCCGTCGCCTCGATGACGGCGAAGAAGAGCGCCGTGATGTGCTCGTTCCTGAGCATCTCGAGCGCGGCCAGTCGCCCTGCGCCGGCGAGGCCGCGGTTGCCGGTGGCGAAGGCGAGAAAGATGTCGCCGCTCGAGTTCTCGCCCGTTCCGCCCGTGCGGGCGACCCCAAGGCCGACCCGCTGCGCGAGCCGGTCGCACTGCCCGGGGAGGAGCGGCGCGTCGGTCGCGACGATCCCGATGATCGAGCCGGCCCCGGGCGGGCGGCGCGCCGGCCGCGGCACCGGGATCCGCTCGGGCGGGATCTCCCGCCCCACGGGCACCCCCTCGATCGAGAGTCGGTGCCGCCAGCCGTGGTTGGCCTGGACGAGGACCCCGACCGTGTAGCCGCCGTCGGCCTCCGGCAGCACGCGGGAGGCCGTGCCGGTACCGCCCTTGAACTCGTGGCAGGTCATGCCCGTGCCGCCGCCGACGTTCCCCTCGGGAACAGCGCCGTCCGTCGCCGACTCGAGCGCGGCGAAGACGTGCTCCGGCTTCACGTGGAAGCCGTTGATGTCGTTGAGCAGCCCGTCCCAGGTCTCCGCGACGACCGGCAGGCTCCACTCGTCCGGCTCGGTCGGGTGGGCGGCGATGAGTGCGTCGTGGACGACGCCGACGGAGTGTGTGTTCGTGATCGCGATCGGCGTTGTGAGCATCCCGGACTCGCGGATCCAGTGCGAGCCCGTCATCTCGCCGTTCCCGTTCAGGCTGTGGAAGCCGGCGAAGAGCGGAACCTCGGGTAGCAGGATGACGGTGACGCCCGTGCGCACGTCGTCTCCCTCGATGAGAGTCGTCATGCCCACCCGGACGCCCTCGACGTCGGTGATCGCGTTCCTCGGCCCGGGCGTCATGGAGCCGATGACGATGCCGAGGTCGCGCGCTCTCACGGCAGCCCCTCGCAGGCTCTTCCGTCCCCGTCCCCGTCGAGGTGATCCGGATCGCGGGCCGGGCCGCCGCGGGACTCGAAGTAGGCCTGCGCCGCTGCCTGCGTGGCGAAGTCCGAGCAGTCCTTGTCTCCGGCCGCTCCGCCGCCGCCCGACCGGCCGAAGGGTCCCGTCGTCGCGGGCCGGAGCGGGTCGAACGGCGTCCCCGGGCAGGCGCCCCAGAGCCCCTGCCGCTCGCTCCGCGCGGCGCGCTCGGCCCGCAGGAGCGCGTCCGCGTACCTCCCGCGCGCGCCGCCGTAGAACCAGACCGTCGCCGCCCCCCGGCGCACGAGTTCGAGGTTGACGTTCAGCGGCCCGCGGCGAACGTAGCGAAGCAGGCGCCCGTAGCGGTCGACCTGGTCGAGGCGCGGGTCGGCCTCGAGGGCGACGCCTGATCCGGGCGGGACGAGCTGGGCGAGGACGGCGGCGGCCCGGCGCGAGTAGCACTCGCTCGAGCCCAGCTCGGGCGTGTCGATCTGGACGAGGCGAACGACGCTCCCGTCGGCGAGGTCGATGGTGTCCCCGTCCACGATCCGGGCGACTGTAACCGTCCCGGCCGGACGTGCTCCACCCGAGGCGGCGAGCCCGAGAGCGGCGAGGGTCGCGACGGCGGCGAAGATGAGCCGGCGCATGGCCCTTCGAGACTAGGCCGTTCGGGGCGCGGCCGCAAAGGCTGTTCGGGGCGGGCTCATGCGAGCAGCCGCGGCAGCCGCTCGGCGCGGTAGTCGAAGATCTCCCTGAGCTGGGGTGCGACGAAGAGGCGGTGCACGAGGCCGGCGAGCGGGCCACCCGGTACGCGGTAGCGGACGTGGTCGTAGATCTCGGTGCGCGCTTCGCCGAGCGGAGCCAGGCGGTGGGTGTGCTCCCAGAGTGGATAAGGCCCGCTGCGCTGGACGTCCGTGAAGCCGCGCGGCGGCTGCCAGCGCACGATCTCGGAAGTCCACGCGACCGGGACGCCGAGGAGCCGCACGCGGTAGCGGAGGATCGACCCCGCCCGGAGCATCGCCGGCGCCTCGACGATCCGAAAGCCGAGCCAAGGCGGCGTGATCTTCTCTAGGTTCGTGGGGTCGGAGAAGAAGGCGAAAGCCTCCTCGAGCCCGATCCCGACGACCTGTCTTCGCTCGAGCTCGAAGTCGCCGCTCCGGCGGCGGCCCGCGATACTCATGGAGCGGCGGCCCGTGAGAGGCTCAGCCGGCTGCGTCGACGATCTCGGGCGAGAGGCTCGAAAACTTCTCCAGGAAAGCCCGCCGCTCGGCCTTGAAGCGCTCGACGAGCGCGCGGTACTCGTCGCCGCGCCCCTGATCGAGGTAGAGCTCACGCGGGCACAGGACGGCCGCCTCCTCCTCGTCGATCCCGGGCACGGCGGCTGCGACGCGGTAGCCGAAGTCGGGGTCTCGCTCCCAGGAGATCGTGCCCTCGGCGATCCCCTTCACGATCGCCGACGAATGGCGGATCCTGACCTTGCGAGAGCGCGCGTCGCCCTCGGGGCCGCCGACGCGGCCGGTGTTCATGAGGTAGACCTCGAGCGGGTGCTCCTCGAGGAGCTCGAGGAAGCGGTTGCCCTGGAGGTCGTGCGGGAGCGGGAAGAACGGGTTCGTCCCCGGCACGCGGAGGAACTTCCCGGCCTCGTCGGCGCCGCCGGCGCTCGTCCCCTGCGTCTCGCCGAGCATGAAGAAGGCCGCCGCCTGCGGCCCCTCGAGCTTCGCGACCGCCGGGATCAGGTTCTCGTTGCGGTTCAGGACGAGCAGGAAATGCGCGCGCTCGATCGGCTCCTCGGCGGCCGCCTCGATCACCCGGAAGGGGAAGGTCGCGCGCCCGTTCTGCGTGTAGCTCGTGTCGTAGAAGTCGACCTCGTCGCCCGTCTGCGAGACGTTCTCGAGGTACGAGTCGGGCTGCGTGACCGCGCCGTAGATCGTCGGCTCGTCCTCCGGGTTCAGGCCGAACGTCTTTGCAAAGCAGCCGTTTTCGGTCGCGTGCACGCGACCGTTCGGCATCCAGGCGACGAAGTCGTCCTGCACCGGGAGCGAGCCGTTCTGGCGCGTGAACGTCGTCGTCGTCTTGCCTGTGCCGGAGAGGCCGACGATCAGGCCGACGCGCTTGCCGCGGTCGGTCGGGATGATCTTGCAGCCCGCGTGGAGCGCGAGCCCGCCCCGGTCGTAGACGAGCTTGTTCCACATGCGCAGGCCGCCCTTCTTCGACTCGCCGAAGTAGTC
The DNA here is from genome assembly GCA_041487575.1 of Gaiellaceae bacterium. GTDB lineage: Bacteria > Actinomycetota > Thermoleophilia > Gaiellales > Gaiellaceae > JBGPNP01. Next base: position 7,226 of record JBGPNP010000049.1, read on the forward strand.
CGAGTTGAAGACGCGGGTGACGCCCAGCTCGAGGTCGACGGCGATCAAACGGTTGTCCGGGAGGCCCTCCGCCGGGAAGTTCGGCGTGTAGACGACCGTGAGCTCGGGCTCGAAGTCCTCGCCGTCGGCCGGGAAGTAGAGCTGCTGCTGCATGGCGGCGACGTTCGCGTTCGCGGCCTCGATGAAGAGCCGGGCGGCGACGCGGAACTCGGGGTCGTTGCCGATGTAGCCGTCGACCTGCACCATCTCGTGCCCGGCGATGTAGGCGTCCTGGGCGTCCGCCCACCGCGCGCCTTCCTCTCGCGAGATCGACTGGTTCTGCCCGTCCGGCCGGTCGGTGACGAGGAACGTCGAGGCCTTCGAGCGGGCGAGGACCTGGGTTTGGACGTTGAGGTTGCCGTAGCGCGTCGGGCGCGCCTGCGGCATGCGGGCTACGAGCGCTCTGATCTCCTGAGGGCCCGGGTTCTCGACCACCAGGGCTGCGTTCGGCAGCCTGAACGCCGTCTTCGCCACTCGCAGCTCCTTCCCGTCGCTCCTCGTCCGTCCCCGGGACGGGGGAATGTTACTCCGCGCGCGCCTAGGAGACCCCGGCGGCGGCCGGCTCGAGCGCGCCCTCGCTGGCCAGGCGCGACGCGAGCTCCGTCCGCGAGCGGACGCGGAGCTTCCGGTAGATGCGCCCGAGGTGCGCCTCGATCGTCTTGGGGCTGAGGAAGAGCGCGGCGCCGGCCTCCCGGTTCGTGGCGCCCTGCGCGACGATGAGCGCAACCTGGAGCTCCTGCGGTGTCAGCTCCTGGGCCGCGGAGGTCTCGCGCCGGCGCGTCTTCTCCCCGGCGGCGGCGAGCTCGGAGTGCACCCGCTCCTCCCACGGCGCGGCATCGAGGCGCTCGAACGTCTCGAGAGCGGAGCGGAGCCGCTCGCGCGCGTCGATCCGGCGGCGGGCGCGGCGCAGGCGCTCCCCGTAGCAGAGCTCGGTGCGGGCGCGGTCGAACGGCGTCGGCGTGCGCTCGTGCCAACGGAACGCTTCCTCGAACTCGGTGTCGAACTCCTCGTCCGAGGCGAGCAGGCCGCGGCAGCGAGCGGCGACGGCGTGCGCCCACGTCCGCTCGGTCGCCCGCGCCCGCTCCTCGAGCTCGGCGAGAGCCCGCTCGGCCTCGCGGGTGCGGCCCGAGCGGATGTAGGCCTCGATCAGGTCGGCGGCCCACTGGACGACGTTCGTCTCGCCGATTCCGTGGCGCGGGATCACCCGGGCCATGTTCTCGAGGTGGCCGATGGCTGCGTCCGAGCGCCCGAGGCCCAGCTCGAGCAGCCCGAGGGCCGAGGCGGCATAGGCGACGATCGAGCGCACGCCGAAGGCCGCGAGCTCGAAGGCGCGATTCGCATGTGCGCGGCAGTCGGCCTCACGGCCCTGGGCGGCCTCGATGCGGGCGAGGCAGACGAGGCTGAAGGAGACGCCGCTCGCCTGCCCGGTCTCCGTCGCCAGGCGAAGCGCCTCCGAGCCGCCCGCGTAGGCGGAGGCCCAGTTCCCAGTCCGGAAGTCGAGCTCGGAGAGGCTCGCGAGCGCATACGGCAGCGTCCCGGGCGAGCTCCGCGCCCGGCCGTCGTCGATGACGCGCGCGAGGAGGCGGCGGGCAACCGCGTGCTCCTCGATCCACGTGAACGCGTGGGCGGCGCCGAGGACGAGCTGCTCGGCGCGCGAGAGCGCATCGCTCTCCTCGAGGAGGGGGCGTACGCGGAGGAGGATCTCCGCGCCGCTCGTGTCCTCGCCGCGCAGGATGAGGGCCATGCCGAGCAGGACGCTCGTGAGGATGCGCTCCACGTCTCCAGCCCGCTCGGCGACCTCGCATGCACGCCTGGCGGTCGCGAGGCCCTCGTGGATCTCGCCGGCCATGAAGCACGGCCAGGCGGCGTCGGCGAGCATGAGCGCAGCCTTGGCCGGGTCTCGCTCCTCGATCCGCGGGGCCTCGGCGACGAGCAGCTCGTGCGCGCTCATCGGCGAGCCTCGCCATGTCTCGAGAACTCCGCGCAGGTGCTGGACGTCGGCGCGCACGATCGGGTCGTCAGTCGCCTCGAGCGCCTCCGCGAGGAGCTCGACGGCCTGCTCGAACTCACCGGCGCGGCGTGCGTCGTCGGCCGCCTCGAGCAGGCGGCGGGCGCGCTCCTCGTCGCCCGGAGTCAGGCGTGCGGCGCGCTCGAAGGCGCTCGAGGCGGCCGCGTGCCCTCCGCGGCGGCGCGCGGAGAGCGCGGCGTCCTCCAGGGCGTTCGCGACGTCGTCGTCGGGAGCAGGCGTCGCCGCCGCGAGGTGCCACGCGCGGCGCTCGGCCGACTGCTCGCCGGTGGACGCCTCTGCGAGGACGCGGTGGACGGCGCGGCGAGCGGCCGGGAGCGCGCCGTGGTAGACGGCGGAGCGGACGAGCGGGTGGCGGAACTCGAGCCGGCCTCCGTCGAGGGTGACGAGCCCCTCGATCTCGGCCCGGTCGAGGGCGGCGGCACTGAGCCCCATTGCCTCGACTGCCTTCGTGATCTGCTCGAGGTCGCCCGTGTCGCTCGCCGCGGCGACGAGGAGCGCGCGCTCGACCTCGTCCGGCAGCTCCTCGACCCGGTGCAGGAACGCCTGTTCCAGAGTCGGCCCCATCGGCAGCGGCTCCGGCAACGGCACCTGCCCGGCGAGCTGGGACTCGCTGAGGAAGCGTGGGATCTCGATGAGCGCGAGCGGGTTCCCGCGCGTCGCCGCAACGAGCTCGGCCGCGACCGGGTCGGCGATCGGGCTGCGGGCGTGCTCGAGAAGCAGCGAGCGGGCGGCCTCCGGCTCGAGCCCCTCGAGGCGGAGCTCGGAGAGGCCCGTGCGCCCGAGGCCGTCCATCCCTCGCTCGCGCGCGGCGAAGAGGACGACGATTCCCTCGGCGTCGAGCCGGCGCGCGGCGAAGAGGAGCGCCTCGGCCGACGAGGCGTCGAGCCACTGCGCGTCGTCGACGATCGCGAGGAGCGGCGCCTCCTCCTCTGCGGCCGCAAGGATGCTGAGCGTAGCCGCGCAGACGGTGAAGCGGTCGCCCCCGACCGGCGGGCCGATGGCGAGCGCTCCCTCGAGCGCCGCGCGCTGCGGTGCCGGAATGGCCCCGAGCCAGGGGAGGACCGGCCGCAGGAGGTCGGAGAGAGCCGAGAACGGAAGCTCCGACTCCGACTCCGCGCCGAGCGCCTTCAACACCGTCATCCCGTCCGCGCGCTCCGCCGCCCACTCGCAGAGCGCCGTCTTGCCGATCCCCGCGTCCCCGCGGATGACGAGGGCGCTCGAGGAGCCGGCACGCGCCTCGGCGAGCAATCTCTCGAGGCGCGCGCACTCGACGTCGCGGCCGAGCAGCATGGGCGCAGTCTAGAGACAAGCAGGGCAAATAGGGCATTCCCCTATGCGCCCGGGGGATTTGCCCGACGCGGGCCTACGTGTCCGGTCCCTACGGTGCGAAGCGTGTCCTCGAACCCGCACCTCGACAGGCGACTCGCCGACTTCGAGCAGTGGCTCGAGCTGATGGCTGCGGAGCTCCAGGAGCTGCGCTGGCTCGCCGCCGGCACTCCCACGGCGCCCAAGGAAGCGGACGCGCCTGAGGAGGAGGAGGTTCTCGGAGCCCGGGCTAGTAGCTGTGACTCGAGTCACGTACCCTACTCGTGGCAGGTGAGACGATGAGCTATCCACGAAAAATGCTGCGCATTTTCCGCGGGTGGAGCTTGTCCCTTCGCTTCGCTCGGGAGGATGTTCGGGGAGAGGTTGGCCTATGAGCGACAACCTCCGGATTGCGAGGGAAGAGATCGACGCCGGCCGTGTCCGGAAGGCGCTCTGGCGTCTCGAGGCGGCGAGGCAGGAGGCCCAGAGCGTCGGGGATCTCGAGCTGCTCAGGGAGGTCGTCCGGCTGGCGGCGCAAGGGCGCGCGCAGGCGGGGCCGATCCTCAGCGGGAGATTCGAGGCGGTGCGCTACGCCGCCCAGCACACACTTTCGTTGCTGGAGCACGCGGAGGGCTCGGCCGACACCGGCGCCCTCCTCTCAGAGGTCCGGCACGCACGGATCCGAGACGACCTCGAGCACGGCAACGTCAAGGCGGCGCTCAAGGCCCTCTGGGAGGAGAAGGTCTCGGCAGCGGTCGCGCACGACGCGGAGCGGCTCCGCGCGGTGATCGCCCTTGCCGGCCTCGCGGCGGAACGGAGC
>JBGPNP010000050.1:0-11319 GCA_041487575.1 Gaiellaceae bacterium
CCGCCCGTGTAGACGTTCATGACGTTGACGGAGACGGTCTGGGCGAGGATGGCGAGGAGGAGGACGCAGAGGAGGACAGCGTTCCCGGTCAGCTCCGCCGCGGTCGCGAACGGGTTCGACCCCCCGATCGCGACCGCCGAGTAGGCCCCGACCCACGCGCCGATGAACGACCCTGCCGTGGACCCGGCGAGCAGGCCGATCTGCATGTGGCGGCGGGAGCGCGCGTAGCGGAAGAAGTCGGCGACGTTCGTGACGACCGTGAGCTGGCCGCCGCACATCACGGTGACGAAGGTCGCGAACCCAAGCCAGGTGAACGACTGCGCGGGCGAGTCGAAGACATGCGCGAGCCCGAACGCCGGCTCGTCCGCGGTGACGTAGAGGACGACGACCACCACGAGGAAGACGACGCTCAGAGGCAGGACGACGCGGACCATGTAGCGAAGCGCGTCGAAGCCGATGAGAGCGAGGAGCGCCCCGGCCGCGGCGAGGCCGAGCGCGACCGGAACGAGCGGGAGGCGGTCGCCTGTGAGCGACTCGACGAGCGCCTGGAAGCCGAACGCGCCGGCGAGGGCCTGGGCCGCGAACCAGTACGCCGACGCCGCGACCCGGTAGGGCGACGTGAGGCCGCGCGCTCCCCACTGCCCGAAGGTCGCGCGCATCGCCACCTGTCCCGGGAGGCCGTAGTCGACCCCGATCCGCGCGACGACGGCGAGCATGAGGTTCGCCGTGAGCGTTCCAAGCCCGAGCGCGGCCGCCGCCCACCAGAGAGGGAGGCCGCCCGCCGTCACGGCGAGGGCGCCGAGCACGTACATGAGCGGGCTCAGGTTGAAGGCGAAGAGGATCGCGAAGAGGTCGTGCCAGGCGGTCGTCCGCAGCTCGGCAGGGACCGGCTCGACTCCGTACTCCTCGACCGCGGGCACGCTACGTCGCCGCTGCCTCATTCCCGGCCGACACGCCGGCGGTCTCTCTGGAGTGGCGCCGGAAGAACTCGATCACCACGCGGTTGTGCTCCTCGGTCCCGTCGAAGATGGTCGAGTGGTTCGAGCCGCGGACGACGTGCTTCTCCGCGCTCGGGATGCCCTCGTAGATCGCCTCCTGGCCGGCGCCGCTCGGGCCCTGGTCCCACGGGGTCATGAGATCCTCGTCGCCGCCGAGGACGAGCGCCGGCGAGGTGATCCGCGGCAGCCACGGACGGATGTCCATGTCGATCATCGCCTGGCACGCGGCCGTGAAGACCTCGATGCGGTTCGACTCCCGCAGGATCTTCTGGATGAGGTCGGCGAGGGCGACGGCGTCGTTCTCGTCGAGGAAGCGCTTCGAGAGCGCCTGCCAGGTGATGAGCTCGGCGAGGACGCGGCTGCCCGGGCCGTCCGGGTCCATGCGGGCGATGTCGATCCAGTTCTTGAAGACGAGCCGGCCGGCCGTGCCGAGCTTCGCCGCTGCGCAGTTGATCACGACGGACGTCGTGCGCTCGGGGTACTTGCCGGCGAAGACGATCGCGATCATCCCGCCCATCGAGGTGCCGTGCACGTGCGCCTGGCCAATCCCGAGCGCGTCCATGAGCCCGGCGAGGTCGTCCGCCCAGACCTCCATGTCGTAGTCCTGCAGCGGCTTGTCGGACTGCCCGTAGCCGCGCATGTCGTAGTCGACGACCTTGAAGTGCTTGGAGAGCTCCGGCGTCGCCGGGTCGAAGTTGAAGTGCCCGAAGCCGGCGCCGTGGATCTGGACGACCGGCTCCCCCTCTCCGGTCGTGCGATACCAGAGGGTCACCCCGTTGACGAGGACCGTGCCTTCCATCTCGCCTCCTGGCCTTGAAAACGTGCTCGCAGCGCGGCGATTATCTCACGATGTCTGACATTCGCACGGAGCGCCTGGTCGCGTTCGCGCGTGATCTCGTCGCTATTCCGAGCGAGAACCCGCCGGGGGCGGAGTACGACGCGTGCGTGGCGAGGATCGCCACGGAGCTCGAGGCCTGCGGCATCCCGTTCGAGCTCGTCGAGACCGGGGATGCGGAGACGCCCCGGCGCGCGATCCTCGGCGACATCGGCGACGGGCCGGCGCTCCTCTACCTCCACGGCCACTACGACGTCGTGCCGGCGTTCTCGCCGACGCAGTTCGAGCCCCAGATCGAGGGCGGCATGCTCTTCGGGCGCGGGTCGTCGGACATGAAGGGCGGGATCGCGTCGATCGTCCACGGAGCGCTCGCAGCGGCCGAGCGCGGCGCCCGTGTCGGACTCGTCATCGTCCCCGACGAGGAGACCGGCGGACGGCTCGGGGCAGAGCGGCTCGCCGCGCTCGGGCGCCTCGACCGCGGCGCCGGGGGAGCCATACTCGCCGAGCCGACCTGGGGCACGATCTGGCACGCGGCCCGCGGCGCCTACACGCTTCGCGTCACGACAGGCGGGCGGCCGGCCCACGTCGGGCTCCACTACGAGGGCGAGAGCGCGTTCGAGGCGGCGATCGAGGCGGTAGCAGCGCTCCGGCCGCTCCAGGATGCCTTGCGCGACCGGCTCTCCCGCCTCGCGTTCGCCTCGGGCAACCCGCGCGCCCGCGAGTCGATCATGCTCGTCGGCGGGGTCGCCGAAGGCGGGACGAGCTTCAACGTCGTGCCGGAGCGGTTCTCGTTCACGATCGACCGCAGGCCGAACCCCGAGGAGGATTACGACGACGCGAAGATCGAGCTGGAGCTCGCCCTGGAAGCGGCCCGGCGGCGCGGGCTCGACCTTCGCTGGGAGGTGCTCCAGGACGCGCGCAGCTCCGTGACCCCGCCGGACGGCCCCCTCGCCCGGGCCCTCGCGGCTGCCGTCGAGGACGTCGCCGGGGAGGCGCCGTCGCTCACGTGCTGCCCAGGCGTCCTCGAGACCCGCGTCTACCACGCGCTCGGCGTTCCGGCTCTCGCCTTCGGGCCCGGCCTCATCGAGGCGATGCACGGGCCGGACGAGCACGTGCCGCTCGCCAACTTGACGGCTGCGGCCGAGATCTACGCGCGAACCGCGGTCGCGCTCGCGGAGGGGGCGTGAAGCCGAGGGCGCCCGCACGGGCCGAGGTCGTCGGCAGCCTCCTGCGGCCGCCGAAGCTCCGGCGCGCGGTCGAGGCGTTCTACGTGCCCGGCCACCATGCGCTCCTCTCCGAGGAGCGGGCCAAGGACCTGGGCGCTCTCCGGGCCGTCGAGGACGAGGCGATCGCCGAGGCCGTCCAGCGCCAGATCGACCTTGGCCTCGACGTTGCGAGCGACGGCGAGTTCCGGCGCTGGCTCTTCCTCAACTCGTTCTACGACGCGGTCCAGGGCTTCGTCACGGACAAGGTCGTCACGTTCACGAACGCGCGGGGCGAGGACGTCCCGCTCGCGGTGCACCGGATCACGGAGCGGCTGTCGAAGGTCGACAGCCCGGCCGCGCGGGAGGCGGCCTACCTCGCCTCGATCACCGAGCATCCCTTCAAGGTGACCTTCCCAGCTCCGTCGCTCTTCGCCCACCCGTTCTCGTTCGACAAGGGCCTGACCGCGCACTACCGCGACTCCGACGAGCTCGTCGCGCACATGGTCGCGATCGAGCGAGAGCTCGTCGCCGAGGCGATCGCGGCGGGCGCCCGCTACGTCCAGCTCGACTTCCCGCTCTACCCGTATCTCGCCGACGAGCGCTGGGCAGCCCGCTTCCGCGCGGCCGGGCACGACCTCGGCACGCTCGTGGACAACGCGATCGCGGCCGACCGAGCGATCCTCGACGGGATCCCGGAGGGCGTGACGACCGCGCTCCACGTCTGCCGCGGCAACTATCGGTCGAGCTGGATGTGCGAGGGCTCCCTCGAGCCGGTCGCGGAGCAGGTGTTCGGCGAGCTCCCCTACGACGCCTTCCTCGTCGAGTGGGACGACGTCGGCCGCGACGGCGGCTACGAGCCCATCCGCTTCGTGCCGCCCGGCCGGATCATGGTCATGGGCCTCGTCTCGACGAAGACGCCCGCTCTCGAGACGGAGGACGACCTCCTGCGCCGGCTCGACGAGGCCTCAGCGTATCTTCCGCTCGAGCAGCTCGCGCTCTCGCCGCAGTGCGGCTTCGCCTCGGTCATCGAGGGGAACGAGATCGACGAGGAGACGCAGTGGCGGAAGCTCGAGCTCGTGGCGCGGGTCGCCGACCGCGTCTGGGGGTAGCCGCAAGGAAGCGGCCGCCGCCCGGCGAATCCCGTTCGTTGTGAGCACCGTCTCGCCGCAGCATCACGGGGCGTTCGGGCAGGACACGTTCGGCCGGGCCGCCGAGCGAGCGGCTCGGTCCTTCGGTACCCCGGGCTACCTGATCGGCCAGAGCGTCCTCGTCGTCATCTGGATCGTCCTGAACGGGGTCGCGATCGGCTACCACTGGGACCCGTACCCGTTCATCCTCCTCAACCTCGCCTTCTCGCTGCAGGCGGCCTACGCGGCGCCGCTCATTCTCCTCGCGGAGACGCGGCAGGCCGACCGCGACAAGGCGCACGCCGAGGCCGACGAGCAGCACCGGGAGGCCGTGGCGCAGATGAACCTCGAGCACCAGCAGGCAATCGAGCAGGCGACCGAGAAGCTGCGCGCGCTGCTGGAGGCGAACACCGACCTGACGCGCCAGGACAAGGAGCTGACCGAGAAGATCGAGGCGCTCACGCGCGAGATCCACGCGCGCGTTGCGCGGCCTTCCTAGCCGGCCTGCGCGCCGCCGCCCCCCACGCCCCCGGGCGTGAAGCCGCTCAGGAGCCGCGTGAACTCGAGCGGAAAGACGAACTTCGACGACGGGCTGGCGCCGAGCGCCTTGAGCGCGTCGAGGTACTGGAGCGTCATGGTCTTGTCGTCGATGCCCTTCGCCGCCTCGAAGATCTGCTTCAGCGCCTGGTTGAAGCCCTCCGCCCGCAGGATCGCCGCCTGGCGCTCGCCCTCGGCGCGGAGGATCGCGGCCTGCTTCTCGCCCTCGGCGACGGTGATGTTGGCCTGGCGCGTGCCGTCGGCCTCGAGGACGACCGAACGTCGCACGCGCTCGGCCGACATCTGGCGGTTCATCGCGTCCTGGATGTCCTTCGGCGGGATCAGCTCGCGGATCTCGACATTGGTGACCTTGATGCCCCAACGCTCCGTCTCCTGGTCGAGGCGCAGGCGGATGACCTCGTTGATCCTCTCCCGCTGCGAGAGGACGTCGTCGAGGGGGATGTCGCCGATGACGGCGCGCAGTGTCGTCGTGGCGAGCCCGACGACGGCGAGATGGTAATCCTCCACCTCGAGCACGGACTTCTCCGCCTGGTTCACGTCGACGCGCATGTAGACGAGGAAGTCGATGTCGATCGGCGCGTTGTCCTTCGTGATGCTCGTCTGGCGCGGGATGTCGAGCACCTCGGTGCGGGTGTCGACCTTGACGACCGTGTGGATGACCGGGATGGCGATCACGACGCCGGGGCCTTTCATGCCCTCGAAGCGGCCGAGACGGAAGCGTGCGAGCCGCTCGTAGTCCCTGACGAAGTTGATCAGCGCCATCTCGACCTCCTAGATCTCTGAGACAGGCTCGACCACGAGCCCGAGCCCGGTCACCTCGACGACTCTAACGCTTTCCCCGGGCTCGGCCGAGTCCGCGCCCCGGAGCTCGGCCGACCAGGCCTCGCCGGCCAGGCGCACCTCGCCGCGCGGCGCGAGGCGCGAGGTCGCCTCGGCGATCTGGCCGACCAGCCGCTCCTGTGCGAGCGGGCTCACGTAGCCGGCTCGGTGAGACAGGCGCACCTCCCGAACCACGAGCGCAACCGCCAGGGCGGCGAGGGCACCTGTCCCAGCGATGATCCAGCGGCTGACTCCGGGAGAGCCGCCCGGAAGCTCCGGCGGCCCGAGCACTCCGAGCATGAAGACGCCGCCTAGCACGAGGGCCACCGTGCCGAAGGCCCCGAAGAGCCCCACCCCGGGGTGCAGAGCCTCGAGGACGAAGAGGAGGACGGCGACGGCCAAGAGGGCCACGGCCGCCCAGGAGAACGGCAGGTTGCCGAGGCCGGCGAAGCCGAGCACGAGAGCGATGACGCCGATCGTGCCCGGTACCCAGAGGCCGGGGCTCCAGAGCTCGACGGCGAGCGCCAGCGTCCCGAGCGAGATGAGGAGGAAGGCGATGTTCGGGTCGGCGAGGAACGAGAGCAGCCGCTCGAAGAGGTTCATCCGGATCTCGTGGACAGAGACGCCGGCCGTGTGGACGGTCACGGGCCCGCCCGCCGCGGCGAGCGTCCGGCCGTCGAGCTCGGCGAGGAGCTCCGGGAGGGTCGGCGCGATCAGGTCGGCGATGCCCAGCCGGAGCGCCTCCTCAGCGGAGTACGCCTTCGCCCTGAGCACGGCTGCCACGAGTGGCGCTTGGGGACGGCCACGCCGCTGTGCGATGCTGCGGAGGAACGCGGTGGCGTCCTCGGTCGCCTTGCGGCCGAGCGTCTTCGGGAGCTCCTGCCCGCCGGGGCCGACGACGGAGGCGGCGCCGATGTTCGTCGCCGGGGCCATGGCGACGGCGGCCGCGGCCTCCGCGATGAACGTGCCCGCCGACGCGGCTCGGGCGCCTGCCGGGGCGACGTAGGAGACCACCGGCACGCGGGAGGCGAAGATATCCCCGACCATGTCTCGCGTCGCGTCGAGCAGGCCTCCCGGCGTGTCGATGCGGACGACGACGAGGCGCGCGTGCTCGTGCGCGGCCTGGTCGAGCGCGCGCGAGAGGAAGCGCGCCGAGACCTTGTCGATCGTCGAGCTCAGGTCGACGACGACCACGGAGCCGCCGGCCGTCGCGCCTGCGGCGCCCGCGAGCGCCCAGGCGAGGACGAGAGCGACGAGCGGCGGCCAGAGACGTCGCACCTGGCGACGCCGCCCCTCGTCAGCGGATCGCCGTGGTCGCGACGGGCCCGGGGTGGGACGCCTCGTACGCGGCGATCTCGTCCTCGTGCTGGAGGGCCAGGCCGATCTCGTCCAGGCCGTTCAGGAGGCGGTGGCGCGTCGCCTCGTCGTACTCGAACGGGATCACCCTGCCCCTGGGGTCGGTGATCGTCTTCGCCTCGAGGTCGACCTCCATGTCGGAGCCCCTGTCGAGGTCGACGAGCTCCATCAGGCGCTTGACCTCGGCCGCGTCGAGCTCGATCGTCACGAGCCCGATCTTCCCGCAGTTCGAGCGGAAGATGTCGCCGAACGACGGCGCGATCACGACGTCGAAGCCATAGTCCTGGAGCGCCCATGGCGCATGCTCGCGGGATGAGCCGCAGCCGAAATTCCGTCCGGCGAGGAGAATCCTCGCGCCGGCGAAAGCGGGGTTGTTGAGCTCAAACTCGGGTCGGGGAGTCCCGTCGAAGTCGAACCGCCAGTCGTAGAAGAGGAACTGCCCGAAGCCGGTGCGGTCGATTCGCCCGAGAGCCTGTTTCGCGACAATCTGATCGGTGTCCACGTCCGACCGGTCGAGGACGGCGACGCGCCCTGTCAGGCTCCGGAACGCCTTCATGCTCCGATGGGGTCGAGTTCCCGCACGTCGACGAAATGGCCGGCGACGGCGGCCGCGGCGGCCATGGGGGGGCTGACGAGGTGTGTCCGGCCACCCCGCCCCTGCCGGCCCTCGAAGTTGCGGTTCGAGGTCGAGGCGCAGCGCTCGCCGGGCATGAGAACGTCGGGGTTCATGCCGAGGCACATCGAGCAGCCGGCCTCGCGCCACTCGCAGCCGGCCTCCTTGAAGATCCGGTCGAGGCCCTCCTCCTCCGCCTGGCGCTTGACCGTGGCCGAGCCCGGAACGACGAGGACGCGCACGCGCGGGTTGACCTTCTTGCCATCGAGGACGGCGGCCGCGAGCCTCAGATCCTCGATCCTCGAATTCGTGCACGAGCCGATGAAGACGCGGTCGATGCGGATGTCGGCGATCGGCGTTCCCGGCTCGAGCGCCATGTATTCGAGCGCGCGGGCAGCCGCCGCCTGCTCGTCCACGTCATCGAAGTCGCTCGGATCGGGGACGCGGCCGTCCACCGGCACGACCATGCCCGGGGTCGTGCCCCACGTGACCTGCGGCTGCAGGCCGTCGACGTCGATCTCGACCACGCGTTCGTAGACCGCACCCTCGTCGCTCGCGAGGGCACGCCAGCGGTCGAGGGCCTGTTCCCGTGCGGAGCCCCTGGGCGCCGCCGGCCGGCCCTCCATGTAGGCGAAGGTCGTGTCGTCCGGCGCGATCATGCCCGCGCGCGCTCCGGCTTCGATCGACATGTTGCAGATCGTCATGCGGCCCTCCATGGAGAGGCCGCGGACGACTTCACCGGCATACTCGATCAAGTGCCCCACGCCGCCCGAGACTCCGAGCCTGCCGATCGTCCCGAGGATGACGTCTTTGGGCGTAATCCCGAGCCGCAGCCTGCCGGTGATCTCGATCTTCATCGTCTTCGGCTTACGCTGGGGCAGGCACTGAGTAGCGAGCACGTGCTCCACCTCGGAGGTGCCGATGGGGAATGCCAGGGCCCCGAACGCCCCGTGCGTGGAAGCGTGGCTGTCGCCGCAGACGATCGTCATCCCCGGCTGCGTGAGGCCGAGCTCCGGGCCGATCACGTGGACGATCCCCTCGCGACCGCTGCCCGTCGCGTAGATCGGGACGCCGAAGTCCGAGCAGTTCCGGGCGAGCGCCTCCAGCTGAGCCCGCGCGAGCGGATCGGTGACCGGCCCGCCGTCGGTGGGAACGTTGTGGTCCATCGTCGCGAGCGTCCTGTCCGGGCGCCGAACGCGCCGTCCCGCGAGGCGCAGCCCGTCGAAGGCCTGAGGCGAGGTCACCTCGTGGACGAGGTGGAGGTCGACGTAGAGGAGCGCCGGCTCGCCCGGCTCCTCGTGGACGACGTGGCTCTCCCAGATCTTCTCGAAGAGGGTCCTGGGCATGACTCGGTTATAGCACCGGCTCGATCGCGACCCGGGTCTCCTCGAGTAGCGCGGCGAAAAAGTCGGCGCGAAACGCGTCCGCGTCGCGCCAGGAGCGCTTCGGCAGGAGGCGGCGGAGCAGGCTGAACTCCGCGCGCCCGCCGGCGAACGGGAACGGATCGACGCTCACGCGCCAGGGGCCGAGCGGGGCCAGGCGGTACCCGGCCATCTCGGCTGCCTCGCCGCGCTCGACGTCGCGGAGGCAGAAGTAGAGGGAGAGCCGATCCCAGAGCTGCAGGAGCCCGTAATCGCGCCAGCGCGCCTCCTCGGAGACCCCGAGCGCAGACGTGCGAGCCAGGAAATCGGCCTCCTGCTCGCGCACGAAGGCGTCCACAAGCTCCTGCGCGTCGCCCGCGAAGTTGAGCTTGAGGTCGGGCTGGGTGCCGTAGCGGCCGTTGTAGATGCCGGCGCCGTGCATGGAGAGCAGGAGCCCCGCGTAGGCGTCGTGGTCTGTGACGGCCCGGATTGCGGCGCGGTAGAAGGCGAGGTGGGCCGGTACCTGGACGTCGAGGAAGTTCCGCGGCCGTCCCTCGCCGTCGAGGCCCGGCGCCCGCTCCCAGATCGACCAGCCGTCGTCGTGGCGGCGCGCGACGATCTCGAGCGAGCGATAGGGCTCGGGCCGCGGCGACCACGCTCGGACGAACTGGCCCGAGAGGTCGGCGTGGTCGGTCTGGAGGACGATCTGCCAGGCGTCCCCTGCGTCGCGGACGAGCACCGCTACCTCCTCTCCGCACCGGACGGGCCGCGGAGAATCGGCTCACTTCCGGCACTCAATCGACACATTCCGTTCCACATCTGGCCGTCCGGCACCGCTACCTTCCCAATTCGGGGTGGGTTCGTGGGTCCCCACCCGGGCGGGGGAGTCAGAGGGCGCGTGCGGCACCGCCTTCGTCCAGGTGCGCGAGGACCTCGCCGAGCGAGACGACGTCCGCGTACTTCGTGTCCATGTCGTAGAGGTTCGCCTCGTGCGCGGCCGGGTTGCGGTCGCCGACCGCCTCGCGCGGCACGATCGGGCGGAAACCGTGCTGGAGCGCGTCCACCACGGTCGCACGCACGCAGCCCGAGGTGGACGCGCCGGCGACGACGACGGAGTCGCAGCCCGCAGCCGTCAGCAGAGCCTGGAGCGGCGTCCCGAAGAACGCCGACGCGAAGAGCTTGTTCAGAACCGGCTCGCCCGGGTGCGGCGCGATCCGGGGGTCGATCTCGACCCAGCGGCTTCCTGACTGGAGCGTGAGGAGCGCCGGGATCTTGTCGATGAACGCCCTCGCGGCGATCTTGTCTCCTTCCGAGTACGAGACCGTCGTGTAGACGACAGGGACGCCCGCGCGGCGGGCCTCCTCCAGGAGGCGGCGGATCGCCGCGACGACGTCCTCGAGGTCGCACACGAGCGGCGACGCAGGGTCCGTGAAGCCGACGTTCATGTCGACGACGACGAGCGCGGGCCGGCTCCCGAAGCCGGCTCGCCCGTGGAACCCCTCGTGCCTCACGCTCGCGGCTGCTCCCGGCTCACGGCGCCGGAACTCCGTCCCCTTCTCTGACGCGAGCGAGCGCTTCGTCGCCAGGCTCGAGCGGCGACCACCGGAGCGGCCTCGCCGGGGCAGGCGGCTCGAGGCCGGTCTCCTCCTTGCAGCGGGCGAGCGTCTCGTCGAGACCCGGCCCGAAGTCGAATGCGAGCGCCTCCCCGCGCGCCTCGCGCTGACGGGCGCGCTCGGCCTCGGTCGCAGCCTCATCGGCGGTGCCGTCCTCGTTGAGGATCACGCCGTACCCGCTCCGGGCCTTCTCGCGGCTGACGAGTCCGAAGGAGACGTCGCGAACGACCGCTTCGACGGGTCGGTCGAGCCGGTCCTTCCACCCACCGCCGCCGGCGGTCCGGTAGACGAGCATGTCGCCGGGCTCGACGGGGATCTCGTCGCACTTCGAGGGGAGCACCTGCTCGGTGCCGTCCGCGCGCTTCAGGATCTTCGTCGAGCGCTGCCCGGGCTCGCCGCCGAGGACGCCCCAGGGCCGCGTTAGCCACCGATCGTCGTGAATCGAGATCTCGCCCGGCTCGAGGTAGACGTAGCGCTTCTCGACGCCGTTGCCGCCCCGGTGGAAGCCGGCCCCACCCGAGTCCGTCACGGTCGTGTAGCCGTCGATCCTGAGCGGGTAGTACGCCTCGAGGTACTCCGTCGGGATGTTCTCGAAGAGCGGCCACCAGGAGTGCCCGTCCATCCCGTCGCCGATCGGCCGGCCGGGAATGCCGCCGTAGAGGATCTCCATCGCGTAGAAGAACTGGCCGTTCCCGTCCCAGCCCGAATAGAGCATGTACGGGCTCGTGCCGTAGCCGGCGGCCGTGTTCAGCTCGGGGGCCTGCTTCACGAGCGCGCCGCCGAGCACGTCGAAGAGCCGCGCGAGCGCGTGCGTCCGGCAGCCGAGCGCCGCCG
>JBGPNP010000051.1:0-11282 GCA_041487575.1 Gaiellaceae bacterium
AAGCGTTCAGGGCGTCGTCGGACTCCTTGAGGAGCTCGGCTTCGCCCCGCGCGTCGAGCCCGTCGAGCGTGGCGCCAGCGTCCGGATGGAGCACTGCCCCTTCGGCGACATGGCAGACGCGTACCGGCGCATCGTCTGCACCGTCCACCTCGGGATGATGCAGGGCGCCCTGGCCGGGCTCGGGGCCGCCTTCCAGGCCGACTCGCTCGAGCCCTTCGCCGAGCCCGGCGTCTGCGTCGCGCACCTCGGCGAGCTGTCGGCCAAGGCCTGACCCGAGTCGGAGCGCCGTCGCTCGGCCCGCGCGGTCCTTTGTACCGTGCCGAGGCAAGGGTGGTATCCTCGGTGCATGCCCAACATCGGCATCTGGGAGATCCTCCTCCTGCTTCTCGTCCTCCTGCTCGTCTTTGGCCCCAAGCGGCTCCCGGAGATGGGGCGTTCGCTCGGACGCGGCATGCGCGAGTTCAAGGACTCCGTCACCGGTAAGACGGAGTACGACGACGACGACGACGAGCTGCAGAAGGTCGAGCTCACGCCCGCCACGACCACCGCCGCTCCACAGCCCGAGACCGAGCGCGTCTCCCAGTAGGAGCGCCGATGGCTCGCCTGCCGCGTCGCCTCGGTCACGGCGACAAGGTCACGCTGACCGAGCACCTGGATGAGCTACGGAAGCGGCTGATCATCTCGCTCTCGGCGCTCGCCGTCGCGTTCGGCGTCACCTACGGCTTCCGCGCCACGATCATCCACTGGCTGAACCGGCCGCTGCACGGCAAGAAGCCAACCACGTTCGGCGTCGCCGAGCCCTTCCTGACCTCGATGACGGTCGCCTTCTACGCCGCGCTCGCGATCACGATTCCCGTCCTCCTGTGGCAGTTCTGGCTCTTCTTCGCCCCGGCCATGGAGGAGCACAAGCAGAGGACCGTCGCCCGCATGGTCTTCGTCGCCACCTTCCTGCTCGCCGGCGGGATGGCGTTCGCCTACTGGGTCGTGCTCCCCTCGGCGATCCCCTTCCTCCTGGGCTACGACAGCGACCTCTACAACATCCAGGTCAGGGCGCGCGACTACTACACCTTCGCCTCCTTCGTCATCATCGCCGTCGGCTGCCTCTTCGAGTTGCCGGTTTTCCTGCTCGGCCTCGTGCGGCTCGGCGTCCTCTCCTCCGCGAAGCTCCGCAAGAACCGGCGCATCGGCATCGTCATCCTCGTCGCCATCTCGGTCGCGCTGCCGGGCGTCGACCCCGTGACGACGACGCTCCAGACGATCCCGCTCCTCGTCCTCTTCGAGGCCTCCATCTGGGCCTCCGTCTTCTTCGAGAAGCGCTGGGAGGCCCAGGGCAAGGAGCGCTGGGCCGAGCAGTGGGAAGAGCCCGAGCCGCTCAGCGTAGAGCACTAGATGGAGGTCTACTCCGCCGACTGGGTCCTCCCGGTCGAGGGAGACCCGATCGAGCACGGAGCGGTCGCGGTGGAGGAGGGAAGGGTCGTCGCCGTCGGGCGCGCCCGTGAGCTTGGCCCCGGCCGGCACTTCGAGGACTCGGTGATCGCCCCCGGCTTCGTGAACGCGCACTCGCACCTCGAGTACGCGGTCTACGCCGGCTTCGGCGATGGGCTCGAGTTCGCGCCCTGGCTCTCCCTCCACATCGAGCGCAAGCGCCGGCTCGAATGGGAGGACTCCGTGGCGATCGCCCGGCTCGGAGCCGCCGAGTGTCTCGCCTCCGGGATCACCACCACCGGCGACGCGAGCTTCAGCGGCGCGGCGGCGGTCGCCTGCGCCGAGCTCGGCCTGCGCGCGATCGTCTACCTCGAGGTGTTCGGAGGCGATCCGGCGGCAGCGCTGCGCCACTTCGAGGCGCTGCGCGAGCGCGTCCAGGGCTTGCTCGGCGAAGGAGTACGTCTCGGGGTCTCCCCGCATGCTCCGTACACGGTCTCGACGGACGTCTACGGCGCCTGCGCCGAGCTCGGCCTTCCCGTCGCGACGCACCTGGCCGAGAGCGCGGGCGAGACCGAGTGGCTGACGCGAGGCGCCGGCGTCATGGCCGCTTTCGCGCACCTGCTCGTCCCGCCGAGCGGGGAGACCGGGATCCGCAGCCTCGCCCGCGCCGGCCTGCTCGGCCCGCACGTCGTCGCCGCCCACTGCGTCGAGGCCGACGAGGAGGAGATCGGGCTCCTCGCCCGCTACGACGTCGCCGTCGCGCACTGCCCGCGCTCGAACGCGGTCCTCGGCTGTGGTGTCGCTCCCCTCAACGAGCTCCGCGCCGCGGGCGTCCGCGTCGGGCTCGGCACCGACAGCCCGGCCTCGACGCCGTCCTTCGACATGTTCGAGGAGATGCGGGCCGCCGTCTATGCGGCTCGCGCCCGCGCCGCCCGTCCCGACGCTCTCTCGGCCGCCGACGCGCTCGAACTCGCTACCCTAGGCGGGGCGCGCGCACTCGGACTCGAGAGCGAGATCGGGTCGCTCGCCCCCGGCAAGTGCGCCGACCTCACGGTCGTCTCGCTCGCCGGGTCGCCGTACCTGCCCTGGGAGGACCCCGCCGTGGCGATCGTCTTCGGCGGCTCGCCCGGGCGGGTCCAGCTCACCCTCGTCGACGGCGAGGCGCGCTACGAGAAAGGAGGAACGGAATGGCTCGAGCTTCGTCGCGCGGCGGCAAGCGCCCGCGACCGCCTGCTCGGCAGGCCTCCCCACCGAAGCGCCGCAAGCGTTCCAGCAGCGTCGAAGACCTGATGTTCTTCCCCCGGCTTCGCCGCCGGGCTAAGTGGGTCTTCGTGCTCCTCGCCGCCTCGTTCTCGATCGGCTTTCTCGCGTTCGGCGTGGGTACAGGCGTCCAGGGGACGAGCATCGGCGACGTCTTCCGCAACATCCTCGGCGGCAGCGGGCCGAGCGGCCCCTCGGTCGCGGACGCGCAGAAGAAGCTCGACAAGAACCCGAAGGACACCGTCGCGCTCCTCGAGCTCGCGAACGCCTACCAGGTGAAAGGGGACACCGACGGCGCCATCGGCGCGCTCGAGCGCTACCGCGCGCTCCGACCGAAGGACCTCGACGCCCTCAAGCAGCTCGCCGGCGCCTACTCGCTCAAGGCGAGCCAGGTCGAGCGGCAGGCCGCCGCGGTCCAGGTTCAGGAGCAGACGCAGCTCTTCGGCCAGACCTTCGGCCCTCCCGCGAGCACGCCCTTCGGGCAGGCACTCTCCGCCGACCCGATCGCAGAGGCGCTCCGGCAGCAGGCGAGCCAGCGCCTGTCGGCGGCAATCCAGGACGCCCAGAAGGCGTACCGCAAGGTCGCCGACGTCTACGTCCAGCTGACTCTCCTCGAGCCCGTGGAGCCCTCGGACTTCTTTGCGCTCGGCGACGCCTCCCAGCGCGCGGGCGACACGACCTCGGCCGTCGCGGCCTACAAGCAGTTCCTGAAGCTCTCGCCGGACGACTCGTTCGCGCCGATCGTGAGGGACCGGCTCAAGGCGCTGGACAGCTCGACGCCCACGGTCACGACTAGCTCAACGCCACCGGCCAGCACAGGGTAAGGTACCGCCGCTCCGATGCTCGGACGTCTCGCGCCTCTCGTGCTGCTTGCCGCGGTCCTCGTCGCCGCCGGCTGCGGCGGCGGCCAGGTGGACACGGGGGACCAGAAGACCGCCGACCTCACCCATGGGAAGCAGCTCTTCATCTCCGGGTGCGGCTCCTGCCACACGCTCGCCGATGCAGGCACGACCGCCACTGTCGGGCCGAACCTCGACGACGCCTTCGGCTACGACCGCGAGCAGTGCTTCGACGTCTCCACGTTCTTCGACGTCACGCTCGCACAGATCGCCATCCCGAACCGCGAGGGGGCGATGCCCGCCCACATCTACACGGGCCAGAACGCCGTGAACGTTGCCGGGTACGTGGCCGCCGTCGCCGGCCAGGACCGGCCGTGCCCGACCGCCGGCTAAGCGCGGGGAGACGCCGCTGCCTCGTGCTCGAGGTCGACGACGACGTGCGTGATCGGGACGCCGAAGCGCTCACGCGCGAGGGCGATGACGTTCTTCTCGAGCCAGTTCGATCTTCCGGGCGGGTGCGTCGAGATGACGATCTCGTCCGCACCGAAGGTCCGAAGCGCGTCCTCGACCGCCTGCAGCGGGTCTGAGTCGCCGATCTCGCCGCGTGCGGCGACGCCGTCCTCGGCGAGCGCCGCGAGCGAGGCGTCGAGCCGGCGCTGCGCCTCGGCGCGGGCGCCCTCGTCGTCCGACGCCCAGTACCTGAGCTGAGAGTTAAGCGCGGGCGCGAGGACGAGCACGGCGGTGTCGCGTCCTCCAGCCCGGTGGCGGATCTCGTCCCGCAGCGCCCGCCCGGCGACGGTCTCGTTCGCGACGACGAGGATCCGCTTCGGCCCGCCGTGCGGCCGGCGCTCCCAGACCGCCGGACGTCCACCTTCGGCTCGCTCTTCATGTAGATCCCCGCCCACGCGCCGAGGCCGAGCGCAAGGAAGACGGCCAGCGCCGTCCATCCGTTGCCGAGCCAGCCGGCGACCGCGACCGCGGCGAAGAGGACGCCGGTGACGATCACGAAGCTGAAGGCCTCCGCCTCGGTACGCAACGGGTTCCTCACAGCGTTTCCGTCTCCGGCGGAAACGCTACCCATGGGTTAGCACGTAAACGGACAGACATGCCCGAAGCCTTCGGTCTTCTTTATAGCGCTCCGGCGGAGCCGGAGCTCTAGATCACGTAGACCGTCGTGTAGACGACGATCCACATGACGTCGACGAAGTGCCAGTAGATCCCGGGGATCTCGACGCCGAGGTGGTCGTGCGCATTCGGGCCGTAGTGGCCGCGGATCGAGCGGACGAGCGCGTATGCGAGGAGGTTCAGGCCGAGGAAGACGTGGAGGCCGTGAAGCCCCGTGAGCCCGAAGAACGTCGAGCCGAAGGCGAGGTCGTGCGGCGAGAAGCCGATGCGCGTGTACTCGCGGGCCTGGATGAGAAGGAACGTCAGGCCGAGCAGGAACGTGAGCGCGAGCCCGGCGATGAGGCCCGACCGGTTGTTCCGCTTGATCGACTGCAGGGCCCAGTGCATCGTGAAGCTCGAGGTGAGGAGGATGATCGTGTTCAGGAGCGCGACGTAGACCGGCAGCTTGAACGGCTCCGGCGGCCAGTGCCCGCCGTACGCGTGCGGGGCGATGACGACGCGGGCGAAGAAGTAGGCCGTGAAGAACGACCCGAAGAGCATGATCTCCGAGCC
The DNA here is from genome assembly GCA_041487575.1 of Gaiellaceae bacterium. Taxonomy (GTDB): domain Bacteria; phylum Actinomycetota; class Thermoleophilia; order Gaiellales; family Gaiellaceae; genus JBGPNP01. Next base: position 5,202 of record JBGPNP010000051.1, read on the forward strand.
GATGAAGAAGTAGATGCCGAGGAGCCGCGCGTCGACGCGGGAGCTCTGGTGCGCCGGCGGCGGCCCGTGCCCGTGCTCCTCGACGTGGGCGACGGTTGCCACTAGACGGACACCGCCTCGAGCTCGGCGGACGCCACGAGGATATGACGGGGTTCGCTCAGTGCGACCCCACCTTGTGGGGCTCCTGCACGTCGGCGCGCTCGCCGCCCATGACGGCGTGCCTGGCGCCCTTGACGCCGTACTCGTACGGGCTTCCGACGACCTGCGGGATCTCGTCGAAGTTGAAGACCGGCGGCGGTGACGACACGAGCCATTCGATCGTCAGCGCTCGCCACGGGTTGCTGGGCGCGGGCTCGCCGCTCCGCCAGCTGACGATCATGTTGTAGAGGAAGATGAGCGTCGAGGCGCCGAGCGCGAACGAGGCGATCGAGATGACCATGTTCCAGTCGGCGAAGCGCGGAGCGTAATCGGAGACGCGCCTCGGCATCCCCTGGAGGCCGAGCCAGTGCATGGGGAAGAAGGTGACGTTGAAGGCGATGAGCGTCGTCCAGAAGTGGAGCTTCCCGAGCCTCTCGTTGTACATCCGCCCGGTCATCTTCGGGAACCAGTGGTAGATGCCCGCGAAGATCGTGAAGACGGAGCCGCCGAAGAGGACGTAGTGGATGTGGGCGACGATGTAGTACGTGTCGCTCGCGTGCTGGTCGATCGGCACCGAGCCGAGGTAGATCCCCGAGAGCCCGCCGAGGACGAACATCGAGATGAACCCGACGGCCCAGAGCATGGGCGTCCTGAAGTGGATGCGGCCCTCCCAGAGCGTCGCCAGCCAGCTGAAGACCTTGATCCCGGTCGGAACGGCGATGAGCAGGGTCGTCGCCATCATCGGAATGCGGAGCCAGGGCTGCATCCCCGAGACGAACATGTGGTGCGCCCACACGGAGAAGCCGAGGATGAGGATCCCCATGAGCGAGAGCGCCATGAGGCGGTAGCCAAAGATCGGCTTCCGCGCGTGGACGGCTATGACCTCGGAGATGATCCCGAAGCCGGGCAGGATCATGATGTAGACGGCCGGGTGGGAGTAGAACCAGAAGATGTGCTGGTACCCGATCGCGTACCCGCCGTTTCCCGGGTTGAAGAAGTTCGTGTGCAGGACCCGGTCGAACATGATGAAGAACTGCGACCCGGCGATGAACGGCGTCGCGAGGACGACGAGCGTCGAGGTCGCGAAGTTCGCCCAGACGAGGAGCGGCATCCGCCAGAAGGTCATCCCTGGCGCCCGCATCGTGATGATGGTCACGAGGAAGTTGAGCGCGGTCACGATCGACGACGCCCCGGCCCACTGGACGCCCATCTGGAAGGCGAGGTTCCCGTCGGGCTGAACAACCGCGAGCGGGACGTAGTTCGTCCAGCCGGCCGAGAAGGCCCCTCCCGGGATCAGGTAGCTCGAGAGCATGATCAGCCCGCCGATGGGCAGGAGCCAGAAGGAGAGGGCGTTCAGGCGCGGGAACGCCATGTCCGGCGCGCCGATCATGAGCGGAATGACGAAGTTCCCGAGCCCGGCGAACACGGGCACGATGAAGAGGAAGATCATCACCGAGGCGTGCACCGAGAAGAACCCGTTGAACTGGTTGTTGTCCACGAACTGCATCCCGGGCCTCGCGAGCTCGGCCCGCATGAAGAGCGCGAGGAGACCCGAGATCATCGCGAAGAAGAACGTCGTGCAGACGTACTGGATGCCGATGACCTTGTGGTCGGTGTTGACGCGGAAGTAGTCCTTCCACGAGCGGGCGCCGTGGCTGGAGTGGTCCTCCGGGCGGGTCGGCCGGCCCGAGATCCAGTAGAACCAGTAGTCGAAGGCGCCCAGGGCGATGAGAAAGCCGAGCGGCACCATCACGTACCAGGCGACGAGGAGCGTCTGGAACGTGTTCTGGTTGTGCCAGCTCGTCGGGGTCCCGAGGCCGGCGCGCGCGCCCTCGACGATCGCGGTCGCGAGACCGAACGAGAGCGGCGTCACCCAGGCGACGCGCAGCCAGCCGGCCGCCGTGAAGCGGCGGAGCCCGGTCGGGCGGCGCGGCGGCGCGTGGTGCCCCGCTGCGCCGGCGCCGTGGTGCTCGTAGGCCTCGATCGCCATCATCCTCCCCCGCCGGTGGCTTTTAGCAGGTACTCGACGAGCCCGTCGATCTGCGCCTTCGAGAGGGTGCTGCCGAAGTCCTGCGGCATGACGTTCGGCTGGTAGCCCTGCGCGATCACGGCGTTCGGGTCGACGATGGACTGCCTGACGAAGGCGGCGTCCTTGCCCTTGAGCGCCTGGTCGAGGCTCGGGCCGACCTGCCCGCTCGTGCCGGCGTCGGCGAGCGTGTGGCAGCCGCCGCAACCCGCGCTCGTGAAGAGCTCCTTGCCCTGCGCTGTCCCGCCCTGAGCTCTGGCCGCCTTCACGTCCTGCACCCACTTCGCGTACTCGGCCGGCTCGACCACGCGCGCCCGTGCCCGCATGGCCGCGTGGCCGAGGCCACACAGCTCGGTGCAGATGACGTCGTACGTGCCGAGCTTGTTCGGCGTGACGAGGAGCCGGGTCGTGACCCCCGGGACGACGTCCTGCTTGAGGCGCCACTCCGGCACCCAGAACGAGTGGATGACGTCCTTCGAGGTCATCTTCAGCTCGACCTGGCGGCCAATCGGGACCACGAGCTCGCCCGTGGTGATGCCCTCGTCCGGGTACGTGAACGACCAGGCGAACTGCTGCGCGGTCACCTCGACGACGCCGTGGTTTTTCTGGACCTTCTCGTTCCCAACGAGGACGACGCCGCTGTAGACGGAGATCGCGGTCACGAGCGCCGTCGGGACCGCCGTCCAGAAGATCTCGAGGCCGGTGTGGCCGTGGATCGGCGCTCCGTCCTCCTCGTCGTCGGGGCGGGCGCGGAACTTGAAGACGGAGTAGATGGTGACGCCGGCGACTATCCCGAAGATGACGATGCAGATGATCGTCGCGACCCAGTAGACGTTGTCGATCTGGACGGCCTCCTTCGCGCCCTGGTCGGGGAGCCAGGGGATGAAGTACGCGACGGCAGCCGTGGCGAGGCCCGCGAGGACCCCGATAACGAGCATCTGGATGATCGAGCGTCTACGCATAACCGCAAAAAGCGCTCCGCGCTTTTCGCGGTGGGATGTTAGTCGCCTCGCTCCGCTCGCGAGCGAGAACGTGCCGTCCCCGCGAGCTGCTGCGCCCGCGGGAGCACGGCGAGCGCCGCGAGCCAGAGAGCGGAGACGATCGCGAAGCCGATGCGGCCGTCACCCGGGAGGTAGAAGGCGAGCCCGAGCAGCGGCGTGCCGGCGACGATCACGAGGTTCGCGCACATGTTCACCATCGCGACTGCCGCCGCCGGAGCGTCCGGGCGCGTGCGCGCCGCGGCTCCGAAGGCCGGCGCGAAGGGGATGCCGGAGGCGAGCCCGAGGACGAGCGCGGCGAGAGCCGTGAGGGCGAGCGGCCGGGCCGCGGTGAGCGCCGCGGTCGCGAGGCCGCTCGCGACGAGGCTCGCGGCGACTGCGGCGCGGGCACGCGCGGGGTGGCGGCGCGCGATCCAGCCGCCTGCAGGGCGGCTCACGATGCCGCCGGCGAGCGTGAGCGAGGCAATCGCGCCCGCCACCTTCTCGTCCTGGCCGCCCGCGCGGACGAGGAGCGTCACCGCCCAGTTCGCAGCGACGACGCTGAGGCCGAGCGAGGCCATGTAAAGCGCGCAGAGGCGGTACAGCCGCGTGTCGGCGAGGAGGCCGCGCGCGTCACGGAAGCCCCGCCGCACGGCGCCTGTGCGCTCGAGGTCGGACGGGCCGAGCGCGAGGGCGGCTCCGGCAGCCAGCGCGACTGCGACGGCGCTCGCGAACGGCCCGCGCCAGGCAAGTGGTCCGTCGAGCAGCGGCACGATCGCGAGCGCCAGCCCGCTGCCTCCGAGCGCGATGCCGCCGTAGAGACCCTGCGCGAGGGAGGAGCCGCCGCGCGCCCGAACGTAGTCGCTCCCTGCGACGAAACCGAGCGCGGTCCCCAGCCCGGCGAGCGCGCGGGCGCCCATCGCGAGGCCGGCATCGGGAGCGGCAAGCGCGAGGCCGTTCGCGGCCGTGAGAACGAGGAGCGCCCAGAGCCCCACCCGGCGGGCGCCGTGCCGGTCGACGGCCTGCCCTGCGGGGATCTGGAGCACTGCGTGGACGGCGAAGAGCGCGGTCGTGAAGAGCCCGACCGTCGCGAGAGCGACGCCGTACTCGGCGGCGGTCTGCTCGGCGACGGCGCCGATGTTCGAGACGTTCCAGCCGACGGCGAAGCCAAGCGCCGACCCGCCAACCGTAGCCCGCAAGCTCAACCGGCGGCTGCGGCCTGCGGCCGCCGTTCGTGCCAGTCCGTGACGCGCTGGAACGCGTGCGCCGCGCGGAGCACGGTCGCCTCCTCGAACGGTCGCCCCGCGAGGGCCAGGCCGACCGGGAGCCCACGGACGAGCCCGCAGGGGACGCTCGCGACCGGCAGCCCGCCGAGGCTCCACGGCGAGTTGAACGGGATGAGGCTGAGCCGGTACGGGACTTCCCTCCCATCGAGGCTCACCGTCTCCTCGCCGATCCGCGGCGGCGTGACCGGCATCGCCGGGGCGGCGAGGAGGTCGACGCGGCCGAAGAGCTCCCCCAGGCCGGCGAGGTAGAGACGGCGGGCCCGCCTCCCGGTCACGTAGGTCGTCGCCGGCAGGAAGAGCCCGGCGAGAAGGCGGGCGCGGACGTCAGGCCCGTAGTCGGCCAGGCGCGTGCGGAGCCAGGGAAGGTGCGCCGCCGTGGCCTCGACGAGCATCATCGCCTGCTGGATCGTCCCCGCCTCGGCGAGGAGCGGCACCTCGACGGGCTCGAGCACGGCTCCGAGCGCCTCGAGCTCGGCAAGCGCAGCGCGGGCGGCCGCGGCCACGTCCCCGTCGACGCCCTCCCCGAAGAGTGCGCTGACCACCCCCACGCGCAGCCCGCGGATGCCGCCGCCGAGCGCGGCCGTCGCCGCGGCCGCCGGGGCGAGAGCGTCGAGCAGGAGGGCGCAGTCCTCCGCGCTGCGCGCGATCGGCCCGACGGTGTCGAATGTCCAGGCGACGGGGACGACGCCGCGGTTCGAGACTCGCCCGATCGAGGGGCGCAGCCCCGTGACGCCGCAGAAGCACGCGGGGATCCGAATCGAGCCGGCCGTGTCCGTCCCCAGGGTCCCGGGAACGAGGTCCGCGGCCGTCGCGGCACCGCTCCCGCCGCTCGAGCCGCCGCAGATCCGCTCGGGATCCCACGGGTTCCGGGCCGGGCCGAAGTGGGGGCTAGTCGTCGTCGCGCCGAAGGCGAACTCGTGCGTGTTGAGCTTCCCGAGGACGATCGCGCCGGCCGCCCGGAGCGCGACGACCGCGTCGGCGTCGCGCACGGCGACGTTGCCGGCGAGGATCTTCGAGCCGGCGGTCGTCGGCGCGCCGGCGACGTCGACGACGTCCTTGACCGCGACGGGAACGCCCCAGAGAGGCCCCCGCTCGGGCGTGCGCTCGAGCGCCTCCGCCTCGGCGAGCGCCTCGTCCGCCCGGACGGAGATGAAGGAGTTCAGGAGAGGATCGCGCGCCTCGATCCGGGCGAGGCAGCCCGCGACGGCCTCGCGCGGGGAGAGCTCCCCGGCCCCGAGGCGGCGAGCGAGGGCGGCGAGGCTCACGGCTCCGTCTCCCTGGGAACGAGCCCCTCGAGCTCGGCGAGCTGCGGCAGGAGGACCCGGAGGAAGCGGAGCACGGCCTCCAGGTCGGCCTCGTTCGGCGCCACCCCCTGCTGCGCCGCGAGCTCGCGCAGGACCTCGACAGAGGGCTCCCGGGCATCCACGGCACGAATCTACCGCAGTACGCTTCCCGGGACATGCCGATCTACGAGTACGACTGCGCCGCGTGCAAGGAGCGCTTCGAGGAGCTCGTAGCCGCCTCCCGAGAACAGGATGTCCGCTGCCCGAGTTGCGACTCGAGCGAGGTCGAGCGGGTCATGTCGACCTTCGCGACCGAGTGGAAGCCGAGCAACGTCAACTGACACCGGCTTCCGTCGCGCACCGGCTGGTAG
>JBGPNP010000052.1:0-11266 GCA_041487575.1 Gaiellaceae bacterium
GATGGCCTCGAACTCGCAGGCGCCGGCGATCTGTGCGGCGATCCACGACGCCGTCGGCGTCTGGATCACGCAGACCCCGGCGACGCCGGAACGGGTGCTGCGCGCGCTCGAGGCGAAGGCCGAGCCACGCCGCGAGGGCAAGCGCGTCGTCTTCGACGAGGACGTGTCGATCAACGCGGTCTCCCATCCGGACGGCCGCCTGAAGTTCATCGTGAATGCCTGAGCGGCCGTCGCCCTTCCGGAGCTGGAACGGGGTCGAGCCGCACGAGCTGAGAGACGGAGTGAGCCTGCTCGCCGTCGGGGGCGAGCAGGCGCTCCTCTGCCGCGTCACCTACGAGGCCGGCAAGGGGGTCCCGAGCCACCACCACGACGAGGCCGAGCAGGTCATGGCCGTCGTCGAGGGCGAGGTCGAGATGACGGTAGAGGGCGAGACGAGGACGCTGCGGCCGGGCGACATCGCCGTCGTCAACCGCGGCCTCCAGCACGAGCTCTACTCGGCCGGAGGAGTGACCTTCTTCGAGGCGCTCTCGCCCGTCCCGCGCGACCACGTCCCGGACCCCGAGCGCGACCTCGTGCTCGGCCGAGAGGGCGGCACGCTGCACGTCGAGCGCTAGACGACCGGCTTCCCGATCCGCCGGGAAAGGCCGGCGACCGCCTCCTGCACCGCTCGCACGAGCGCCGGCACGTCCACGTCCAGGAGCGCGCCGTCCCGCTTGCGCGCGACGCCGTCGATCCACACCGAGTCGACGTTCCGGGGCTGCGCGGCGAGGACGACCTGGCCGTCCGGAACGTTGAGCGGCGCGAGATTGAGGTCGTCGGCCCGGAGCATGATCACGTCCGCCTTCTTCCCCGGCGCGAGCGAGCCGGTGACGTCGCCGAGCCCGAGCGCCCGCGCGCCGTCGCTGGTCGCGTGGCGGAGCACCTGGTCCGGGTTGTAGACCGTCGCATCCTCGAACCGCCCGCGCTCGGCCCCCATGGTCGTCCGCATCACAGCGAAGAAGTCCGAGTTGTCGCTCGCCGCCATCGTGTCGGCGGAGAGGGAGACGAGGACGCCGGCTCGCATCATGTCGACGGTCTTCGGAAAGCCCATGCCGACTCGGAGCTCCGACAGGATCGAGATCGAGAGCGCCGTGCCGGTCTCGGCGAGGGCCTTCATCTCGTCCTCGTTCGCGTGGATGGCGTGGATGACGAGCAGGTCCGGCCCGAGCACGCCCTGCTCCTTGTAGACGGAGATGGCCCGGATCCGCTCGACGTCGTGGCGCGTCATCATCGCGTGCGTCGTGATCGGGAGGCCGTGCTCGCGTGCGAACGCGAACTCGGCCTGCCAGATCTCGGGCTTCGAGTAGTCGGCTCCGCGGCAGGCGATCCCGAGGTGGAGGAGGCCCGGCTGGTCGTCGAAGCGGTCGCGCTTCAGGCGCAGGATGTCCTGGAGGTCGATCGTCTCCGTCCCCTGCGCGAACGAGCTGCCCGCGCTCGGGTCGCTCGAGGGCCCATAGGAGAAACGGCCACGCATTCCGGACTCGTCGAGCGCCTCGAGCGCGGCGTCGGCGTGCGCCGGGGTCTGGAGGTTGTGCTCCCAGGCGTGCATGGTCGTGATCCCGGAGTCGATCGCCTCGGCGAGGCCGAAGCTGACGGAGGCATACGTGTCGTCAGGCGTGAAGTTCGCCCCGTAGGTGAAGACGACATCGTGAAAGTACGTACCGAGGTCGCCGTAGCAGGCTGTGCCACGGAGCATCGCCGCCCACATATGGCGGTGCGTGTCGACGAACCCCGGCAGGACGATGCGGTCGCGGCCGTCGACCACGTCGGCTCCGCCCGCCGAGAGCCCCGGCCCGACCGCCGCGATTCGGTCTCCCTCGATGAGGACGTCGCCCTCCTGGATCGTCCCGAGCGCCTCGTCCATCGTGAGCACGCACGCCCCGCGGATCAGCGTCTTCCCCGACACGACAGCCTCCCTTCGCTCGCCGGCACGTGGCGAATCGTTACAGATCCGCCGCGGCCGTAGAATCGCCGCGTGACCGCTCTCTCGTACACGCACGGCGCCAGCGACGTCCCGCTCCTCGGGGAGACGATCGGGGAGAACCTCCGCCGCACCGTCGAGCGCTTCGGCGAGCGGGAGGCGCTCGTCGTCCGCCACCAGGGCTACCGCGCCACCTACGCGGAGCTCTGGGAGCAGGCGGGACTCGCCGCGCGCGGCCTCCTCGCCCACGGCGTCCGCAAGGGGGACCGCGTCGGGATCTGGGCGCCGAACCGCTACGAGTGGGTCGTCGTCCAGTACGCGACCGCCCGCATCGGCGCGATCCTCGTGAACATCAACCCGGCCTACAAGACCGCCGAGCTCGAGTACGCGCTCAACAAGTCAGGCGTCAGCCTGCTCGTCCACGCCGCCGCGTTCCGGCAGGCCGACTACGTCGCGATGCTCGGCGGAGTGAGGCCACGCTGCCCGGCCCTCCGCGAGGCGCTCGTCCTCGAGGACGGCTGGGACGGCCTGCTCGGCGACGCCGAGCGCGTCCCCGAGGAGGAGGTCGCGGAGCTCGAGTCGACGCTCCAGTTCGACGACCCGATCAACATCCAGTACACGTCGGGCACGACGGGCTTCCCCAAGGGCGCGACGCTCTCGCACCACAACATCCTCAACAACGGCTACTTCGCGGCCCGGACGCTGCGTTACACGGAGGAGGACCGGGTCTGCGTCCCGGTGCCCTTCTACCACTGCTTCGGCATGGTGCTCGGAAACCTCGCCTGCACGACCCACGGCGCCTGCATCGTCGTCCCCGCCGAGTCCTTCGACCCGCTTGCCGTGCTGGAGACGGTGGAGGCCGAGCGCTGCACCTCGCTCTACGGCGTCCCGACGATGTTCATCGCCGAGCTCGAGCAGCCGGGGTTCGGCGAGTTCGACCTCTCGAGCCTGCGCACCGGGATCATGGCCGGGGCACCCTGCCCGGTCGAGGTGATGAAGAAGGTGCGCTCGGAGATGCACATGGACGAGGTCACGATCGCCTGCGGCATGACCGAGACCTCCCCGCTCTCGACGCAGACGGCGGTGGACGACGCGGTGGAGAAGCGGGTGGCGACGGTGGGCCGCGCCCACCCGCACGTCGAGCAGAAGGTCGTCGACCCAGCCACGGGCGCCGTCGTCCCGCGCGGCGTCGCCGGCGAGCAGTGCACGCGCGGCTACAACGTGATGCTCGGCTACTGGGGCGACGAGGAGGCGACCCGCCGCGCGATCGACCCGGCCCGCTGGATGCACACGGGCGACCTCGCCGTCATGGACGACGAGGGCTACCTGAAGATCGTCGGCCGGATCAAGGACATGATCATCCGCGGCGGCGAGAACATCTACCCGCGAGAGATCGAGGAGTTCCTGCTCACGATCCCGGGCGTGAGCGAGGCGTCCGCCTTCGGCGTCCCGAGCGAGCGCTACGGCGAGGAGGTCGCGGCCTGGGTCAAGCTCCAGGAGGGCTCGGCCCTGACCGGGGACGATCTCGCCGCGGCCTGCACGGGCCGGATCGCGACGTACAAGATCCCGCGCTACTGGAAGCTCGTCGACGCGTTCCCGATGACGGTGACCGGCAAGATCCAGAAGTTCCGCATGCGGGAGATCGCGATCGAGGAGCTCGGCCTCGAGCCGGCGGCCGAGGTCGTTACGGCGTAGAGGGCGGCGCGGGCTTCCACTCGACGTCGCTGAGGCTCGCGAGGGCGAGCACGAGCGATTGCGTTCCCTTCCGCCCCATGCCCTGGGCCTTGAGCGCGACGTAGAGCTGCTGCGCGAGCGCGAGCCCCGGCAGCGCCAGGTTCATGCGCTTGGCCTCGTCGAGGGCGATGCCCATGTCCTTGACGAAGTGCTCGACCAGGAAGCCGGGCTCGAAGTTCGCGTCGAGCATCCGCGGGCCGTAGTTCGAGAGCGCCCAGGAGCCGGCCGCGCCGGGCGCGACGCACTCGAGCACCTTGCGCAGGTCGAGACCCGCCCGGTAGCCGTAAAGGAGGGCCTCCGAGATCGCGATCATCCCGCTTGCGACGAGGATCTGGTTCACCGCCTTGGTGTGCTGGCCAGCGCCCGGCCCGCCCTGGTGGACGATCGTCTTCCCCATCACCTCGAGAAGCGGCCGCACGCGGTCGACAGCCGCGGCGTCGCCGCCGACCATGATCGAGAGCGTCGCGTTCCGCGCGCCGACGTCGCCGCCGGAGACCGGGGCGTCCACCGCATCGACGCCCTGCGCCTTCGCCGCCTCGTGGATCTCGACCGCGAGCGAGGGCTCGCTCGTCGTCATGTCCACGATCACCGAGCCCGGCGGAGCGCCTGCGAGGACGCCGCCTGGGCCGAGGATCACGGCGCGCACGTCGGCGGGGTAGCCGACGATCGAGAAGACGACCTCCGCGGTGGCCGCAACGTCGGCGGGCGAGCCTGCCCACGCCGCCCCCTTCACGAGGAGCGGCTCGGCGCGGGGCCTGGTCCGCGTGTAGACGGTCGCCTCGTAGCCGGCGTCGACGAGGTGCCCGCACATGGAGAGGCCCATGACGCCGGAGCCGATCCATCCGATCCGCGGCTTCGCGCTCATCTTGCGCTTTCTATCGCCTCAGAGGCGGGCGTGCTCAGTCGACCGACCCGGGCGGGGCGATCCAGCGGCTCTCGAAGTCGAGGACCTCGGCCAGCCGGTCGTAGTGGGCGTCGTAGTGGAGGACGCCGACCCGAGCCTCGTGGGCGAGAGCCGCGATGAAGACGTCGGCCGCCGGAAGCCGGTGAGAGTGCGGCCGAGCGGCGCAGAGGTCACGGAGCGCGCGGATCGCCAGGTCGTATGTGCGAGTCGCCGGGGAAACCCGCGGGAGTACGCCGATCCGGGCTTCGAGAGCTCGAAACTCGTCGACATCACGAGCCGAATAGAGAGCCTCCACCGTGAAGAACGGGCAGCCCAGGAGCTGGCCGTTTCGGATCGCAGCCGCCCACTCGTCGCGAACGGCGGGCGCACCCGCGCGCACGTACGCGGACTTGTCGATCAGGAGCCGGCGCCCGCCGTACGGCGGCTCGACCCCTACGGTTCGTCGGGTTCGCCCCACCCGAGAGTGTGGAGCGACTCGAGCGCCTCGCGGTCGATGCGCCCTGGAGTCGTCGTGTACTCGATGAACGCCTCGATCAGCTCTTCCCGGCGACGCTCGTCCTCGAGGCGGGCGGCGGCGCCGCGGATGGCGAGCTCGCGCAGGAGCCGGGCCTGGCTTCGAGGCGCCTGCTCGAGCCGCGCCGCCTGCTCGAGCGCAGCCGCGAGCTCGGGGTCCTTCGGAACGCTGATCCGGGGGTACTTCGTCGGCACCGCCCGAGTGTAGCACTCGAGTGCATCACCTATTCCCACGCGCCGAAGCATGCCGGAGAAAAGCGCACGAGTGGCGCGCGGAAGCGTGCCGCGACTGTGCCAATCCGCGGCGGCGCTACGAGCGGCGCGCGGCTTCCCGGATCGACGCGATCGTCGCCCGCGGCGTGATCTGCTCCGGGTCGACGCGCAACTCGAGCAGCGCAGGCCGGCCCGCGTCCTGCGCCCGCTCGAAGGCCGCCGGGAAGTCCTCCGTTCGCTCGATCACCTCGCCGTGGGCGCCGAAGGCGCGCGCGTAGGCGGCGAAGTCCGGGTTGACGAGATCGGTCCCGACGACGCGCCCGGGATAGCTCCGCTCCTGGTGCATGCGGATCGTCCCGTACATGCCGTTGTTGACGACGAGGATCACGATCGGCAGCTCGTACTGGACGGCCGTTGCGAGCTCCTGGCCCGTCATGAGGAAGTCGCCGTCTCCCGTGAAACAGACGACGGACCGCTCCGGGTGGACGAGCTTCGCCGCCACCGCGGCCGGGAGGCCGTAGCCCATCGCCCCGCTCGTCGGGCCGAGCTGCGTGCGGTAGTGCCGGAACTGGTAGAAGCGGTGCGCCCAGGCGGAGAAGTTGCCGGCTCCGTTCGTCACGATCGCGTCCTCCGGCAGGCGCTCGCGGACGTGCGCGATCACCGCGCCCATGTCGACGCCCTCGCCCGCCCACGGCTCGTGGCGGAGGTTCGCGAGGTAGTCGGCCCGGGCGGCGCGGCACCAGCCGTGCCAGGCGAAGCTCTCGACCTGCTCGAGCACGCGCGCCGCGGCCGCGAACTGCGGCAGGCCCGAGTTGATCGGGAGGTCGGCCTGGTAGACGCGCCCGAGCTCCTCAGGGTCGGCGTGGACGTGGACGAGCGCCTGCCGGGGCCGCGGCGGCTCGACGAGCGTGTAGCCCGAGGTCGTCGCCTCGCCGAGCCGCGAGCCGACCACGATGAGCAAATCGGCGTCCTTGACCCGCTGCGCGAGCGCCGGGTTGACACCGACGCCGATGTCCCCGACGTAGGTCTCGGCGTGGTTGTCGACGTAGTCCTGGCAGCGGAACGAAGCGCCCGTCGGGAGCCGGTTCGCGACCGCGAAGGAGACGATGTCGCTGGAGGCCTCCGCGCTCCAGCCTCCGCCGCCGACGATCATGAGGGGGCGCTGCGCATTCCCGAGGAGCGCGCGGAGCCGAGCCATGTCCTCAGCGCCCGGGTGCGCGCGGACGACCTTGTACGGCTCTGCGTCGGTCACCTCGGCGCTCTCCGAGAGCATGTCCTCCGGGAGCGCGAGAACGACCGGGCCCGGCCGGCCGGCACAGGCTGTGTGAAAGGCGCGGCTGACGAGCTCGGGGAGGCGGTCGGCCCGGTCGGCCTGCGCCGCCCACTTCGAGAGCGACGCAAACATCGACCGTAAGTCCACCTCCTGGAAGGCCCCACGCTCACGGTGCCCGCGCGCAACGTCGCCGACGAGGAGGAGCATCGGCGTCGAGTCCTGAAAGGCCGTGTGGACGCCGACGGAGGCGTTCGTCGCCCCCGGGCCACGGGTGACGAAGCAGACCCCGGGCCGGCCGGTGAGCTTGCCGTAGGCCTCCGCCATGTTGGCGGCCCCGCCCTCGTGGCGGCAGACGACGAGGCGGATCTCGGGCGTCTCGTGCAAGGCGTCGAGGGCGGCGATGAAGCTCTCGCCGGGGACCGTGAAGACCGTGTCGGCCCCGTGAATCCGGAGCTGATCGACGAGGATCCGGCCACCGGACCGCATCAGAGCGAGATCGGGTGCTCGAGGAAGACCGTGGCGCGTTGCGTCTTCGGCTTCTCGGCATCCTCCGGGTTGACGTAGCGAATGGTCCGCTTCCCCTCCCACTCGCGCGGCAGGAGCATGACGCGCACGAAGGAGGTCTCCTCGACCTTCGAAGCGGCCGCGAAGACAGGGTCAGGGCCGCGCTCGAACCACGCCTCGAGGGCGTCGTAGACCTGAGACTCGCCGAGCGAGTCGATGCGGATCTCGCCCGCGAGGAGAAGCCGGATACCGGGACCGGGGTGCGTGTGGAGGTACGCGATGCCGCCGGGCGGGAAGTCGACGCGATCGCAGCGCATGACCCACGCGACCGACGGGTCGAGGTCGATCTCGGCGGAGAGCTTCGCTCGCTCCGGCTCGTCCTCCGTCAGCTCCCAGGAGAGCGCGCGCCCGGAGACCGACGCGGGGCCGAAGTAAGCGACGCCTTGGACGACGTCGTAGACGACGTGGTTGCCGGGCCCGACGGCGACACCACCCGGATGTTCGAGCAGCGAGAGTCTCACGACGTCAGGTCTCGAGATCGAACGTGAGCTCGGCGCGAGCAGAGGGCTGTCCGCAAGCTCAAGAGCTGACCCTTAGTGGACGTACTGCCCGCCGTCGATGACGATCATCTGGCCGATGACGCAATCGGAGTCAGGCCGGCGACGAAGACTGTGCCGACGACGTCCTCCGGCGTCTGGTCGCGCCGGAGCGTCTGCGCAGCGACGGAGACGTGGCTCAGCTTCTCGACCACCTCCGGGTGCGACGTCACGCCCTCCCTGATCGTGAGCCCTCGCTCGGCTCGCTTCGCGCAACCCAGAAGTCCGGACACGTCACTGGGCTGACCACTATCGGATCGGCGAGAACGGGGCCGGAATGAGGATCCGGTTCTTCTGCTCGAGCACGAAAGGTCGTACCTTGGCGACGTACGCCTGCCAGCCCGGGTCGGCCATGAGCTCGGCGCGCCGGCGCGTCCGCTCCTCGAAAGACTCGTAGCCCCACATGTGGACGACGAGGTTCAGATCGCCGATCTCGCTCGAGAAGTAGCCGATCATGTTCCCGAGGATGCGGGTCTGGATGGCGAGACCCTCCAGCTCGTACAGGCGCAGGAACTCGGGCGTCTTCCCGACCTCGAGGGTGTAGATCCGCTCCTCGACGATCACTCGACCTTTTCCCCTTCGAGCAAGAGCGCAACCAAGAGATGTCGGGACGGCATGGGCGATGCCGCCAGGAGCGGCCCACCGGCGGAGGATGCGGGCGCGCTCGTTCGCGAGGAGACGCCGCCATCGGGCGAGCGGGCTTCGATTGCCATAGGCTTCGGAGCATAGCGAGGGCTCGACGCGCTCACGTCGCCGCCGGTCGCTGCCGATGACCGGATCATGGCCGAGTACCTGACCCCCGCCCAGCACGCCACGCTCCAGGCCGAGCTCGCGGAGCTCGAGGGGCCGAAGCGGGCGGAGGTCGTGCAGGCGATCGCGACGGCCCGCGGGTTCGGCGACCTCTCCGAGAACTTCGAGTACCACGCCGCCAAGAACGAGCAGGGCCTCCTCGAGCGGCGGATCACGATCCTCCGTTCCCGCCTCCACGGCGCCGTCGTCATCGACGCGGCGGCGGCAGCGGCGAGCGGGGTCGTCTCGATCGGGTCCTTCGTCGAGATCGAGGACGAGGACGGCGAGCGCATGAAGGTCGAGATCTCGAGCGCCGGCGGACGAGGCGCGGTCTCGCCCGACTCGCCGCTCGGGACCGCGCTACTCGGCGCGGCCGAGGGCGCCACCGTCAAGGTCGCCGCGCCCCGGGGCTCCTGGCGCGCCCGCGTCGTGGCGATCCGCCACGCCTGAGCCGCGGCGCGTAGTCTTTCCGCAAAACGACGCTCTCGAGGAGGGGCCATGGACGTGCTCGCGCCCGAGGCCGAGACCGAGTTTCGCCACCTGATCGTCCGCCGGGAGCCGCCCGCGGCCAGGATCACCCTGAACCGGCCGGAGAAGCGCAACGCCCTCTCTCTCGAGCTGATGCAGGAGGTGATCCAGGCGCTGCGGCAGGTGAGCGCAGAGCCCGACGTCCGCGCGGTCGTCGTCGAGGGCGCCGGCCCCGCCTTCTCTGCCGGCCACGATCTCTCCGAGATGGTCGGCCGCGGCATCGGCTTCTACCAGGAGCTCTTCGACGTCTGCACGGTGATGATGGAGACGATCCACAAGGTGCCGCAGCCCGTGATCGCGAAGGTGCACGGGATCGCGACCGCCGCCGGCTGCCAGCTCGTCGCCTCCTGCGACCTCGCGATCGCCGCCGAGGGCGCGCGCTTCGGCACTCCGGGCGTGAAGATCGGGCTCTTCTGCTCGACCCCGATGGTGCCCGTCTCGCGCGCCGTCGGGCGAAAGCGCGCGTTGCAGCTCCTGCTTACGGGCGAGCCGATCGACGCCGAGACGGCCCGAGACTGGGGCCTCGTGAACCAGGTCGTGCCGGCGAAGGAGCTCGACGCGGCCGTGGACGACCTCGTCGCGAAGGTCGCCCGCTCGAGCCCGCTCACGGTCGGGATCGGCAAAGAGGCGTTCTACGCCCAGATCGAGCTCGACGAACACCGCGCCTACGACCTGACGAAGACGGTGATGGCGATGAACGCCCTCGCCGGCGACGCGCAGGAGGGGATGTGCGCGTTCCTCGAGAAGCGCCCGCCCGAGTGGAAGGGCGAGTAGCGGCTTCTCGACGGTCCTGCCGCCGCCTCGCTAGGCTCGCTCCGAACCCGACGAGAGGAGCGAGCATGCCGCTGATCGAGGTCAAGCTCTACGACCGGCGCGTCACCGAGGAATCGCTGCCGAAGCTCATCCACGAGCTCACGGAAGGGCTCGTCCGCGGCACCGGCGACGAGGGCGTGCGCGAGCACACCTGGGTGATCGTCGAGGGCGTCTCACCGAAGACCTGGGGCATCGGCGGGAAGCCGAGCGCCTGACGCGGAGCCGGCGCCCCAGCGGCCGAAAGACCCTCGAGGCACGACCTCGAGCTCGACCGCCTGCACTCACCCGCGTGCCGGAGCGTCGACTGGACGATGAGCTTCACGCGCGCGAAGTTGTCGAGCTGCGTCGAAAAGGCGGGGCCGACCGCGATCACGGCCTCGCCGCTGGCGCTGGACGAGAACGATCGCCTCCGCCACGTCGGCGAAGCGTCGAGCCCGCGCGCGGCGCAGGCCGAGTGGGCAATCGGTTAGCGGGTCGAGCCCAACGCCGGAGAGCTTAGAGTACGGCGCCGTGAACTCCTACGACTTCGGCGGCCGGGTCGCGCTCGTCACGGGCGGGGCGAGCGGCATCGGCGCGGCGGCGGCCGAGCGCCTGCTCGCGAGCGGCGCGCAGGTGGCGGTCTTCGACCTCGGCCTCGACAGCGTGCCCGCGGGCACGCTCGGGATCCAGGGCGACGTCACGCGCTCGGCCGACCTCGACGCCGCGGTCTCGCGCGTCGAGCGCGAGCTCGGCCGCCTCGACGTCCTCGTCTGCTCGGCCGGGATCGGCGGGGCGTCCGTGCGCACGGCGGACGTCTCCGACGAGGAGTGGGGCCGCGTCTTCGCCGTCAACTCGAACGGCGTCTTCTACGCGAACCGCGCGGTCATCCCGGGCATGGTCGCGCGCGGCTACGGCCGCATCGTCAACGTCGCCTCGATCGCCGGCAAGGAAGGGAACCCGATGGCCGCGGCCTACTCGGCCTCGAAGGGGGCCGTGATCGCGATGACGAAGGCGATCGGGAAGGACCTCGCGGGCACCGGCGTCCTCGTCAACTGCATCGCTCCCGCGGTCATCCAGACGCCGATCCTCGACGGGCTCTCCCAGGAGCACATCGACTACATGGTCGCGCGGATCCCGCTCGGGCGAGTCGGCAGGCCCGAGGAGGTCGCGAGCCTCGTCTGCTTCCTCGCGAGCGAGGAGCTCTCGTTCTCGACGGGCGCGACCTTCGACATCTCAGGCGGGAGGGCGACGTATTGAGCCGGCTCGAGGGAACGATCCCGGCGCTCCTGACGCCCTTCGCACCGGGCGGCGGCGAGGTCGACTTCGGTCTCCTCGATGCTCACCTGAGCTGGCTGCGCGAGCGCGGCGTCCGCGCGGTCTCCCCGATGGGGACGACCGGCGAGGGCGCCTCGCTCTCCGTCGCGGAGCGCAAGCAGGTCATCCGGCACCTCGCCGCGCGA
>JBGPNP010000053.1:0-10989 GCA_041487575.1 Gaiellaceae bacterium
AGGGCGTTCTCCGTGAAGCTGAAGACGTCGTTCCACAGGCGCGCCTCGAGGTGCGACTCGAGCTTGGCGAGGTAGAACCAGGGCCCCTTGCCCCGGTCGAGGAGCTCGCGCGCGTTCCAGAACGCGTAGAGCCCGAAGTCGAAGAGGCTCGCCGAGACCGGCTCGCCGTCGACGAGGACGTGCTTCTCGTGCAGGTGCCAGCCGCGCGGGCGGACGAGGAGCTCGGCGGTCTCCTCGTTCAGGCGGTACGACTTCTCGGGCGTGACGAGCTCGATCGTCCGTCTGACCGCGTCGAAGAGGTTGGCCTGGCCCTCGACGCAGTTCGCCCAGGTCGGCGAGCTCGCGTCCTCGAAGTCGGCCATGAAGACGCGGGCGCCCGAGTTGAGCGCATTGATGACCATCTTGCGGTCGACGGGGCCGGTGATCTCGACGCGGCGGTCCTGGAGCGGCGCCGGGGCGGGCGCGACGCGCCAGTCGCCCTCGCGGATCGCCTGCGTCTCGGGCAGGAAGTCGGGGAGGGCGCCGCCGGCGAGCTCGGCGCGGCGCTCGGCGCGGCGGGCGAGGAGCGCTGTCCGCGCCGGGTTGAACTCCCGCTGGAGAGAGGCGACGAAAGCGAGCGCCTCGGTGGTCAGGATCTCGGCGCCGCGCCCCTCGAGGGGCGCGAGTACCTCGCTACTCGTTGTCGTGGTCACGCTCGCACCAGTCCGGGCACGTGCACTCCGCAAGCTCCGCTGCGGAGAGTCCGGCCGGGCGGGAGAGCGCGACATGGGGCTCCTCGGGCTCGACGACGATCGTAGTCATGGCTTCCGAGTGTAGGTGGACGTCTGATATCAGTAAAATCGTTTCTGGCGATGCTCACGATAGATCTCCTTGATTGAATGCTCCTGACCCAGCTCGCCAGCTTCGTCGAGATAGCCCGCACCGGCAACCTGAGCCGCGCGGCCGAGGGCCTCTTCGTCACGCAGCCTGCGCTGACGGCGCGGCTCCAGTCGCTCGAGCGGGAGCTCGGCGGGCCGCTCTTCGTCCGCGCGCGGCGCGGCATGCGGCTCACGGAGGCAGGGCGGGCGTTCCTCCCCTACGCCGAGCGCGCGCTCGAGTCGGTCGCCGAGGGCCGGAAGCTCATTGCGGAGATGCAGCGGGGCGGCGCCGGAGAGCTCAGGATCGGTGCCGCCCCCGCCGTCTCGACCTACGTCCTGCCGGCCCTCCTCAAGGAGTTCCACGACGAGCACCCGACGGCGCGGCTCACCGTGCGGACGGGCCACTCGGAGGAGGTGCTCGAGATGGTGCTCCGCGAGCAGGTGCAGCTCGGGCTCACGCGGGAGCTTCGCCACCCCGAGATCGAGAGCGTGCCGGTCTACGAGGACGAGCTCGTGCTCGTCGCGAACCGGGATCACGCGTTCGCGCGGCGGCTCGTGATCCGGATGGAGGAGATCGCCGGGGAGCGGTTAATCCTCTTCGACCGCACGTCGAGCTACCACGAGCTGACGCAAGCGCTCTTCCGCTCGGCAGGTGTGGAGCCGGCCGGCGTCATGGAGCTCGACAACATCGACGCGGCGAAGAAGATGGTCCAGCAGGGGCTCGGCGTCGCCTTCCTACCACAGACGGCCGTGGCGGCGGAGCTCCACGCCGGCTCGCTCAGGGCGGTCGCCGTCGCGGACGCCCCGCCGGTGCGGCGTCAGATCGTCGCCGTTCGCCGCCGTGACGCGGGCCCGCCGGGCGGGCTCGTGGCGGCGTTCATGGAGACGCTTGCGCACGTGCGGCCGCGCGTCGCCGTGTGACGCGGGTTACGCCCGAGCGGCCAGGTGGAGCGTGACGGGCTCGCGGACGCCCTTGAGGTCGACCGTGCCGATCTCGGCGAACGCGACGCCCTCGACCGGCGCGTTTCGGCGTACCTCGTCGCTCACGAGCACCTCCCGCGGCCGGGCGTAGTCGGCGATCCGGGCGGCGACGTTGACGGCTCGCCCGTAGTAGTCACCGTCACGGAAGACGATGGCACCCGCGTTGATGCCGATTCGGGCCGGCGGGAGGCCCGCCTGCGGGATCCGCTCGACGAGCTCGAGCGCGGACAGCACGGCTCCGCCGGGGTCTGGGAAGTGGAACATGACGCCGTCGCCGAGGAACTTGACAGGCCGGCCGCGATGCCTGCGCGACGTCTCGTGCACGATCTCGGCGAGCCTCGCGGCGAGCTCGGCCGCCTCGTGGTCGCCGTGCGACTCGGTCAGCCGGGTGAAGCCGGTGAGGTCGAGGAAGGCGATGGCCGGGAGGGTGGCGGCGCGGCGGCGGCCGAGCCCCGCCTCCTCCATGGCGTCCTCGACGTTGTCGACGATGTTCTCGAGGCGATCGGGATGCCCGAGCTCTCGAAGGCGTCGGCGAGACGGACGCGCTGGATGTCGCTCGGCCGGAACGAGCCGTCGGCTCCGGCTCTCACGATGCCGAGGCCGACCAGCTGGCTCACCCACTCGGGCAGGCAGCCGGCGCGCTCCGCGAGCTCCTGCTCGGTCACTAGGCCTCCCGAGGCTCCCAGCGGAACGTGCGCACGGCGATCGCGACGCCGGCGAGTCCCCAGACCCCGAGCGCGATGAGCGAGCCGGGGTGGGAGCCGAGCGTCTCGCCGTTGACGAAGAGCGCGCGCACGAGGCGCAGAAGGTACGTGAGCGGCAGGACGTCCGAGATCGCCTGCAGGAAGTTCGGAAAGTGCCGGGTCGAGAAGAACGACCCGGAGATGAACGTCATCGGCAGGTAGACCGCGTTGACGACGGCCGAGGAGCCTTCGGAGCTGCGAACGATGCCCGTGATGGCGAGCCCGAGCGCGGCGAACGACGCGGTGCCGAGGAGGACCGCGGCGCTGAACGAGGCCGGAGAGGCAGGCCAGGCCGCTCCGAGCTCGTAGCGCCCGATCAGCACTTGGGCCAGAACCTCGATGGCGATGACGACGAGTGTCGAGCCGATGACCGCGCCGATGTAGACGGCCGGCGGCATCGGGGTCCCGCGCACGCGCTTGAGCACACCGGACTCGCGCCGGATGACGAGCGAGATCGCAAGCCCCGCGAAGGCTGTGGCCGCGATCCCGTAGCCGACCATGCCCGCGAGAAGGTAGGTCGAGCCGCGTACGCCCTCGATGCGGCTGTCGCCGTAGACCGAGCCGAGGAGGACGAGAAAGATGATCGGCAGGAGGAAGGTGAAGAAAGCCGCTTCGCGGTTGCGCCAGAAGAGGCGCTGCTGTGCTCGAAGCTCGTGCAGGAAGAGGCGGCCCAGGCTCATGCGAATCGGCACGCTTCGGTCACCGAATCGACACAGTGCGTCGCACACCCGTGACGGATCTCGGCGTAGGCTGGAGACGGGTTAGGGGTGGTCGGGGCCATGGCCCCGCCGGTCCCCACCCAGGGTGGGGGTGTGGCCGTGCGCGGGGCCTCCTCACGGCGGCTTGCGCTGCAGTTTGCCGGTGCCTCTCCCGAGCGCAGCGACGGGACAAGCTTCCACCCGCGGAAAATGCGCAGCATTTTCCGCGGACGACTCAAGGCGTCTCCCGGGTGACCTCGAGATACACGTCCTCGAGCGTGCGACGGCGCACCTCGAGGCCTTCCAGCTCGATTCCGGCCTCGAGCGCCTCCGCTGTGATCTCGTGGAGGACTCGCGTCGGCTCGTCCGTGTCGATGACGACCTCCTCCCCGTCGCGGAGGTACCGGATCTCGACCGTCTCGGCCCCGGCAAGGAGCTCCCGGGGCGAGCCGATGGCGACGATGCGGCCCTCGCGCAGGAAGGCGATCCGGTCGGCGAGCTCGTGCGCCTCGTCCATGTAGTGCGTCGTCAGGAGGACTGTCTTCCCAAGCGCCCGCAGGCCCCGGATCGTCTCCCACGCACGGCGCCGCGCGGCCGGGTCGAAGCCCGTCGTCGGCTCGTCCAGGAAGACGAGCTCGGGATCGCCGACGAGCGCGAGCCCGAGGTCGAGTCGCCTGAGCTGCCCGCCGGAGAGGGAGCGCACCCGTGCGTCGCGCTTCTCGTTGAGCTCGACGAGGGCGATCACCTCCTCGACATCCCGGGCCTTCGGGAAGTAGCCGGCGAAGAGCTCGAGCGTCTCGCGGACGGTGAGGTTCGGGTAGACGGCCGAGGACTGGAGGACGATCCCGACGCGCGCCCGGAACGCCGACGCGGCCTGCTCGGGATCGCAACCGAGCACCCGCACCTCGCCACCGTCGCGGCGGCGGTAGGCCTCGAGGATCTCGACGGTCGTCGTCTTCCCGGCCCCGTTCGGCCCGAGCAGGGCGAAGATCTCGCCGGCCTCCACGTCGAAGTCGATGCCATGGAGGACCTCCCGCGCGCCGTACGACTTGCGCAGGCCGCGAACCTCGATCGCGCTCATCGGCGATCCTCCCGAGCGAAGCGATGGGACAAACCGCTGTCGCGAAAGACGCGCAGCGTCTTTCGCGGAGGCCCCCCGCGGGAAATGCGCAGCATTTGCCGCGGAGGTGTCACGCTACGCGGCCGGGCTGCATCGTGATCGGGATCGCCCCCGCAGGCGGGAAAGCAGGCTCCGGCCCCCCGGTCAGGGCCGCCGCGATCCGCGAGCAGTCCGGCTGGTGCCCTACGACAATCACAGTCTCCCCGAGGCCCTCGATCGCCTCCGAGACGGAAGCCGCGCCTGCGCCGGGAGCGAGCCGGTCGTCGGCCTTCGCCTCCACGCCGAGCTCGCGGGCGAGGAGTGTGCCCGTTTCGCACGCTCGCGCGAGCGGGCTCGTGACGATCGCGTCCGGGCGGACCCCCTCCGCTCGCAGCCTCGCGGCGAGCGCGCGCGCCTGCTCGCGGCCCACGGGCGTGAGCGGGCGGAGCTCGTCCGGGCTACCGGCGGCCGCCTCTGCGTGTCGCACCAAGTAGAGTCGCATCCCCGGCGCGCAGGATAGCTGCGGGGGTCCGGCCTCTCCTCTTCTCCGGCTCGATGCAAAGACCGCTCAACGGCTACGCGATCGTGGTCACGGCGGCCGTTCTCTTCGGGACGCTCGGCACGTTCAGCCGGCTCTTCTATGACCACGGCGGCGAGCCGTTCGCCCTGCTCGTCTTTCGCTTCGCGGGGGCCGGCCCGGCCCTGCTTACGTTAGCCGTCCTGCGCCGCGACCGCCTTCCGGGGCGGCGCGTCGTCGGCGCGGCGCTCTGCCTAGGCGCCTTCCAGCTCGTCGGCGCCTTCTCCTTCTTCGAGGGCTTCCGCCGCGCGCCTGTCGGGCTCGTCGTCCTGCTCTTCTACGTCTATCCGCTCATCGTCACGGTTGGAGCAGCATTCCTCTTCGGCGAGGAGCTGGGGCCGCCGCGCCTCCTTGCCCTCGCCGTGGGGATCGCGGGCGTCGCGCTCGCCGTTGGCGTACCCCAGAGCGCGAGCTGGGCGGGGATCGGGTTCGGGCTCGCGGCCGGAGTCTGCACCGCGAGCGCCGTCCTGAGCGGTAGGCATCTGATGGTCTCGCACGGCCTCTCACCGCTCCTCCTCTCGGCGCTCATGTTCTCGAGCCCCGTGCTCGTGCTCGTCCCGGTCGCCCTCGCCCGGGGAATCGACCTCCGCCTGAGCGCGGCCGCGTGGGCAGCCGCCGCAGGCGCCGTCGTCGTCAGCGCGGTCATCCCGGTCGCCCTGTTCTACACGGGCGTCAAGCGCATCGGCGCCGGCACGGCCTCGCTTCTCGGGATCGGCGAGCCGTTCGCCGGCGTGGTCCTCGGTCGTGCCGTTCTGGGCGAGTCGCTCTCGGCGCTCCAGCTCCTCGGCGGCGCGCTCATCCTGGGCTCGGTCGTCCTCCTCTCGCTCCAGGCGATCCGGGCCTCCGCGCGAGCTACGCTCTCGGGAGGTTGATCCTGTACCAGACCGAGTGGTGCCCGTACTCGCATCGAGTGCGGCAGCGTCTGACCGAGCTCGGTCTCGAGTACACGGTCCGTCAGGTACCCGTGGAGCGGAGCGAGCGCGCCGACCTCGTCGCGGCGACCGGCCAGGACCGGATCCCGGTACTCATCCTTGACGACGGCCCGCCGATCTGCGGATCGCGAACGATCCTCGCCTATCTCGCCGAGCGCTTCGACGAGCGCCCCGACGCGGGCAAGCACCGGGCGAAGGCGTCCGAGAAGGTACCCAACTTCGAGGAGCTCGAGGCCCGAAGCGGCGAGTGGACCAAGCCGTGGCGGCCGCCGCAAGCCCCCGGTGTGGGGCTGAACACCCGGCTCGCCTGACGCAAGTAGAGTCGCCCGGTGGCCTCGTTTCGCTACGTCGTCTGCGACGTCTTCACCGACCGGCCGCTCGAGGGGAACCAGCTCGCCGTCTTCACCGACGCGCGCGAGCTCCCGGAGGGCCGCCTCCAGGCGCTCGCCCGCGAGATCAACTTCTCGGAGACCGTCTTCGTCTACCCGGCCGAGCAGGGCGGGCATGCGCGCATCCGCATCTTCACGCCTGTCGCCGAAGTCCCGTTCGGCGGGCACCCAGTGCTCGGGACGGCGTTCGTGCTCGCTTCGCCCATGCAGCTCCCCGAGATCCGGCTCGAGACCGGCGCGGGCATCGTCCCGGTGGCGCTCGAGCGCGAGGGCGACCGCATCGTCTTCGGCCGCATGAGCCAGCCTGTGCCGACGATCTCGCCCTTCCCGCAGGCGGAGAAGCTCCTCGCTGCCCTCGGTGTCCGGCGCTCCCTCCTGCCGGTCGAGCTCTACGACAACGGCTCGCAGCACGTCTACGTCGCGCTCGAGAGCGAAGAGGCGGTCGCGCGGCTCGAGCCGGACATGGGCGCGCTCGTCCGCCTCACGCGTGACGGCGAGATCCCGATTGTCGGCGCGAACTGCTTCGCCGGCTCGGGCCGGCACTGGAAGACGCGGATGTTCGCGCCCGCCGATGGCGTGCCCGAGGACCCCGCCACCGGCTCGGCCGCGGGGCCGCTCGCCTGCCATCTCGCCCGCCACGGGGCGATCGATTTCGGGGCCGAGATAGAGATCTCGCAGGGCGCCGAGCTCAACCGCCCGAGCACGCTCTACGCTCGTGTCGAGGGCTCGGCCGAGCGGATCGAGCGCGTCGAGGTCGGCGGCTCCGCCGTGATCGTCGCCCGGGGCGAGTTCCGGCTGTAGGGGAAAACCCCGACTGCTTATCGGCAGTTTGAGGCAGGCCGAATCGGGTGTCGCACCGATGCGGCTCTGCGCGTTGCCCCTCATCCTCCGCCCATACTCATGGGAGGTACGAGATGAAGGGCTCGAAATTCCTCGGCATTCTGGCGGTGGTGGCCCTCACGGCGATTGCCGCGCTTGGAGCCGGAAGCGCCGCCGCAGCGCAGAAACCCGCGGCGCAGGCGATCAATCCGGCCGGCGCACGGCTGATGATCGTGCACGTGCAGACGGGCTGCCATCTGTGGAGCAACGGGGCTCGGCAGGCCGCGACGATGTCGCTCAAGCTCCGGCCGGGCGGCACGTTGACGGTCTCGAACGTCGACGTCGACATCCATCAGCTCGTCCAGGTCGGCGGGCCGAAGCTGTCGCTTCCGGGCCCGCTCATGATGGGCGTCGCCCGCACGATCCACTTCAGCAAGCCGGGCGTCTACCGCTTCAAGACGAAGCTGGTCGAGGTCGAGGGGATGAACCAGGCTATGAACGTGAAGACCACCGGCCCGGACCACGTCCTCAGGCTCACCGTCCTGGTTGCGTAGCTCATTCCGCGGAGCCCCAGGCGACGTCCTGGATCTCCGGCAGCTCGACGGCGACGGCGCGCCAGAACCGGCCGCCGTCGCCCGAGACGTAGAGGCGGTTCTTGCCGCCGTAGAGGACGTCGTCGGGGTTCTCCCCGAGCGCGACCGCCCGGCCCGCCGGCAGCCCAGACCCCCGCTCGCTCCACGTCACGCCGCCGTCGTGGGAGACGAGGAGCGGCGGGCGGCGCTCGACGACGCAGACGATGGTCGAGCCGGCGGCGTCGACATCGAGCACGCGCCCGCCCGCCCACGGCGGCGCGAGCGCGAGCGGGCGGTCGCGCTCGATCACGCCCCCGTCCTCACGCCCCAGCACCTCGTCAAAGTCCGCCGCCGGCCCGACGTCGATGACGTACACGGCGTCCTTGCAGCCGGCGAGCGCGATCAGCGGGCCCGCCATCCCGACAGGAGCCCGCGGGTGACCGCGGTCGCGCTCCGGGCCGCCTCGACCGGCTCCTGCCGGCTCTGGCGCGCGACGAGGTAGGCGGCGATGAAGGCGTCGCCGGCGCCGGTTGCGTCCGCGAGGTCGAGCGGCCGGGCCGGGACATGCTCCTCGCGGCCCGCCGCGTAGACGATGCAGCCGCGGCTCCCCAGCGTGACGATGATCTCGGGGACGGCGAGGGCGGCGAGGTCGAGCACAGTCGCCTCCGCCTCGGAGAGCTTGAGGACGGTCACGTGCTCGAGCAGCGCTGGATCGAAGCCGGCGTCGAGCACGAGCGGGCCCGTTCGAGGCGGGCGGACGAGCCCCTGTCCTTCGAGCGAGAGCGTGCGGCCGCGGGCGAGCTCGGCGAGCGTCTCCGGCGGGAAGTCCGTCCGGCAGAGCGCGCCCGCGTGCACCCAGTCGACGCCTGCGAGCGCGTCGCCGACCCAGCCGCCCGCCTCCTCGGGCGTCCAGCTCTCGCCGACGGCTTCGATCGCCATCTGCCTGGCGTCGCCCCGGTTCTCGATCCGAAAGGCGGCGGTCACCGCGGCCGAGCGCCACTCGACCCGCACGCCGAGCCCGTGCAGAGGGGCAGCGAGGCGGTGGTCGGCGGCGGCGTACTTCGTCGCGACGACAGCGGGCTGCCCGAGGACGGCGAGGGCGCGCCCGCAGTGATAGGCGGCGCCGCCCACGCGCGACGCGCCGCCGTCGACCACGTCGCGCGCGAGGAGCCCGACAACACCGATCACGGCCCGGCCAGCCGTTCGATCTGCGCGACCGCCCGCGCGAGCGCGCCCTCGTCGAAGACATACGGTGACGCGTTTGCGATCTGGTGGACGGGGCCGTCGAGGACGTCGGAGCCTGCGGCCGCGTTGAGCGCGTACCGGACCGGGATCTCGTGGGTGACGACGAGGACGGCCTCGTAGGGGCTCTCGAGGAGCCTCCGGTAGCCGGCGGCGTAGCGAAGGGCGGCATCGTCGAGGCTCTCGCCGCCCGGGAAGGGGACGCGCCGCCCGTGCTCGCGCTTCCAGGCGCGGTAGCTCTCGATCGACTCCCCCTCGAGGTCGCCCACCGCGACGTCGTCGAGGAGCGGCTCCTCGACGAAGGGGACGTCGCGCCCGGCGAGGGCGATCGCCGCCGTCGCGCGGGTCCGGTCGAAGCGCGTGTGGACGCAGGCGTCGAAGGGGAGGTTTCCGACCTGCAGGCCGAGCTGCCGCGCCTCCTCGGCTCCCTGCTCCGTGACCGGGACCTCGACGCGCGGGTCGCCGTTCACCCGTCGCTCGACGTTCAGGGTGGACTGCCCGTGCCGTGAGAGGACGAAGAGGCGCACGGGGCGGACGTTAGACGACGAAGCGCTCCTCCTTGCGCTCGCCGCGCGCGAAGCGCTCGAGCGCGAACGGCGAGAGGTCGAGCGTCGGCGTCCGGCCCGCGACGAGCTCCGCGAGGTGCTCACCGACGGCGGGGCTCTGCTGGAAGCCGTGGCCGGAGAAGCCGGTGGCGAAGAGAAAGCGGCCCGGCTCGGGCGCCTCGCCGACGATCGCGTTGTGGTCGGGGCTGTTCTCGTACCAGCCCCACCAGGAGGACTGCACCGGGAGCTCCGCGATCGCCGGGCAGCGCCTCGTAGCGGGCTCCGCGAGCTCCTCGAGCCGTGGCTCCCGGCCGCCGAAGACGATTCCCTGCCCCTCGCGGTGGAAGTAGAAGCCGGTCGAGAAGTCGATCGTGAGCGGGAGCGCTTGGGGGAATGCCTCTCCCTGCGGCGAGTAGTGCATCCAGCGGGCCTCGCCCACCACGGGGAGCTCGACCCCGGCCATGGCCGCGACCTCCTTCGACCAGACGCCCGCGGCGCAGACGACGGTCCCGGTCGCGATCGGCCCGGCGGACGTCCGAACCGCGGCGATCCTCCCGTCGCTCACCTCGATCCCCTCGACTGTCGTTCCCTGCCGGATGCGGGCCCCGCGCGCGGCCGCCGCAGTCGCGTAGCCCTGGACGACCGCCTCCGGGGTCGCGTAGCCGTCACGCGGGCAGAAGGTCGCGGCCAGGAGGTCCGAAACCTCGAGCTGCGGCACGATCTCCTGCGCCTGGCCCGGAGTCAGCTCCCGGGAGGGGATGCCGAAGGAGGCCTGGAGCGCGAGCGCCTCGCGGAAGCCTTCGACGTCTTCGCTCGAGTCGAGGAGAAACAGGTAGCCGTGCTGGCGGTAGCCGATGTCGACGCCGAAGCGCTCCTCGAACGCCTCGAACTCGGCGACCGAGCGGAGCGCGATCCTGATGTTCAGCTCGTCGGCGAACTGGAGCCTGATCCCGCCTGCCGACTTGCTCGTCGAGCCCGCCCCGAGCATGTCCCGCTCGACGAGGACGACGTCGGTGATCCCCAACTCGGTCAGGTAGAAGGCGGTCGCCGCGCCGACGGCGCCGCCGCCGACGATGACGACCTCGGCGGAGTCAGTCACGCGCCATCTTCACGGCGAGGCGGACGGCGCGCGCGAGCGGCTCCGGTACCCCGTCGGCGGTGCGCGAGCCGAAGCTCTTCCAGGCGCGGAGCGGCTTGTGGCTCGTCCCGCGCAGGCCCGCCACGCCCTCGAAGTCCGGCTCGAGGACGACTGTCCTCCTTTTGCCTGCCACCTTCTCGATCAACGCGTTGACGGCCTGCTCGGCCGGGATCGGCTCCGCTCCGGCTGCTGCGTCCCGGTCGTGCACGGCGACGAAGGGCACGCGCACTGCCTTGCAGATCCGGGCGAAGAGGGGGATGTTCGACTTGCCGCCGCACTCGACGATCGAGATGGCGTCGCGGTCGGCGTCGTGACCGAGCGCGGCGAAGACGAAGGGGAAGGCGAACTTCTCCGTCAGGCCCTCGACGAGGATGGCGGCCCGCGCGAGGAAGAGCTC
>JBGPNP010000054.1:0-10655 GCA_041487575.1 Gaiellaceae bacterium
CGCCCAGGGCCGGAAGGTCGATTTCCGTAACACGATCGTGATCATGACCTCGAACATCGGGGCGGCGACGATCTCGAAGAACCAGGCGCTCGGCTTCTCGCAGACCGACGAGCAGGGCCTGACGTACGACGAGATGAAGTCGCGGATCATGAGCGAGCTGAAGAAGGTCTTCCGGCCGGAGCTCCTGAACCGGATCGACGAGGTGATCGTCTTCCACAAGCTGGCGAAGGAAGAGATCAAGGTCATCGTCGAGCTGATGATGAAGCGGCTGCGCGAGCAGATGGCGCAGCACCAGGCGGCGATCGAGCTCACCGAGGAGGCGAAGGAGCTCCTGGTCATGAAGGGCTACGACCCGGCGATGGGCGCGAGGCCGCTTCGCCGCGCCATCCAGCAGCTGATCGAGGACCCGCTTGCCGACTTCGTCCTCGGCCGCTCGATCACGCCGGGCTCGACGATCGTGGTCGATCGCGCGGAGGAGGGCGAAGAGGTGGACATCCGCGTCATCGAGGGCGAGGTTCAGCCCGAGCCCGAGAAGGTCACCGTCCCGCCCGAGGAGCCCAGCTCCGAGGCGGACGACGAAACGCCGGGCGAGGAGTAGCTCTCCACCGCGAGCCGGCTCAAAAGCCCGGCGAAGAGTCGTCATTCTGAAACGAGCTCTACGGGGCCGGCTCGATCCAGACGATGCGGTTGGCGAGGTCGTTCACGCCGGGGTGGCCGTGGAGGAGCGCGTCGAGCGCCCGAATGAGCGCGCCGATCCGGTCGCGCCGCCGGGAGAAACGCCGGCGAGACGCGATCACGATCCCGAAGTGCTCGTGGCCCTCACTCCACGCGTCGCGGAAGAGCCGGACGAAGTGAACCGCGTTCTCGCTGACGACCGCGCGTCGATCCGCGGTCGCGATCTCGAGGATTCGGACGTCCGCGAGCTCCCGTAGCCCCGCGTGCTCCACGACGGCCACGACGTCGTGGCCGCGTTCCCGGAGCTGCATTGCGATGGCGGCGGGGTAGTGCTCGTCCAGGAGGAGCCTCAAGCGAGCAGCCCCTGCCGGCGCCGCCAGGCTTCCTCCTCCTGCTCGGCGAAGCGGAGGTACTCCTCGATCCACGCGTCGACCTCGTCCTTGTGGTCGGCGTAGTACCCGAGCGCGGTCTCGATGACGTTTCGGGGCTTGCCGAGGTAGTCGGCGGCCGCGTCGATCGAGTTGTCGTTGTCACGGAACGTCAGGACCACGTCGAGCACGCTGACTCGCGAGCCGGCCAGCATTGCGTCCCGCCCCGCGGGCCGCTGCCAGAAGACGATGCCCGGGTGTCGGTCCATGCGGAGGCCCTCCTCGATGTAGCGCTCTGCGAGCCTCGACCTCGTCAGCCCGATCTTGCGGGCGTGCCTGTCAAGGGCCTCCAGCGTGCCTCCGTTCAGGCGCATGGTGAGATGCTGCCTCGCCATTCCAGCCTCCGTGTTCGCTGTAACACACTGTACACACGTTCGTCACGAAGCTGGCACAGAGACGTCGGGACCGCTCCCTAGAATCCAGGGGTGGCGAAGGCGGCGGTTCAGCACGCGTGCTCGGAGTGCGGGTACGTCACGGGCAAGTGGCTCGGGCGCTGCCCTGCCTGCGGGGAGTGGGGGACGCTCGTCGAGGAGCGCGCTGCCGCACCCTCGCCGCTCCGGCCCGTCACGGGAGCCGAGGGGCGGCCGCTCCTGCGGCTCGTCGACGTCGATGCCTCCGACGCCGAGCGCGTCCCGACCGGAGTGCCCGAGCTGGACCGCGTCCTCGGGGGCGGGCTCGTGCCGGCGTCGCTCGTCCTCGTCTCCGGCGATCCCGGGATCGGCAAGTCGACGCTCCTGCTCATGGCCTTGCGGGCCATGTCCAAGGAGCGCAAGACAGTTCTCGTCACCGGAGAGGAGTCCGCCGCCCAGGTAAAGCTCCGTGCCGACCGGCTCGGCGGCTCGGGCGACGTCCACATCCTCGCGGAGACGAACCTCGACGAGGTCTGCGCCACGCTCGAGCGCGAGCGGCCCGAGATCTGCGTGATCGACTCCGTCCAGACTCTCTACGCGCCCGACCTCGGCTCGGCTCCCGGCTCGGTGGCGCAGGTACGCGAGGCTGCCGGCCGCCTCCTCCGCCTTGCCAAGGAGGAGCGCATCGCCACCATCCTCGTTGGGCACGTGACGAAGGACGGCGCCGTCGCCGGGCCGCGCGTGCTCGAGCATCTCGTCGACGCCGTCCTCCAGTTCGAGGGCGACCGCTACCGGGAGCACCGGGTTCTGCGAGCGGTTAAAAACCGCTTCGGATCGACGAACGAGATCGGCGTCTTCGAGATGACCTCCGCCGGGCTCGTCGGGGTCGACGATCCCTCGGCGATCTTCGGCCGCGCCGACGAGGGCCAGGCCGGCTCGGCGGTGACGTGCGCGCTCGAGGGGACGAGGCCGCTCCTGCTCGAGATCCAGGCGCTCGTGGCGCCGACCGACCTGGCCATGCCGCGCCGGGTCGGCACCGGGGTCGACCCGAAGCGCCTCTCGATGATCGTTGCCGTGCTCGGGCGCCACGCCGGCGTCGCGCTCGGGCAGGCGGACGTCTTCGTCAATGTCGCGGGCGGGGTCCGGATCGACGAGCCGGGAGCCGACCTCGGGATCGCGCTCGCCATCGCCTCGGCCGCCCGCGGCGCCCCCGTGCGCCACGGCGTCGCGTGCTTCGCCGAGGTCGGACTGACGGGCCGCTTACGGCCGGCGGGCCAGGCGGAGCGGCGCCTGGCGGAGTGCCAGAAGCTCGGTCTGACCGAGGCGATCGTCGCCGAGGGCACGGAGGCGCGTGGCAATATTCACGTCACGCAGGCCGCGACTCTTCGGCAGGCGATCTCAGCGGGGCTCGATGCGCAACGATCCGCGGAAGGATAGGGCTCTCCTCTCGGCGCTCGCCCAGGTCGCGCCGGGGACGCCGCTGCGGTCGGGCATCGACGACATCATCCGCGCCAACCTGGGCGCGCTCCTCGTCATCGGAGAGCCGAACAGCCTCTCGTTCCTCTTCTCCGGCGGCATGAGGCTCGATCTGCCCTTCACCGCTCAGCACCTCTACGAGCTCGCCAAGATGGACGGGGCGATCATCGTCAACCCGAGCATGACCAAGCTCGTGTACGCGAACGTCCAGCTCATGCCCGACCCGACGATCACCTCCGACGAGACCGGCACGCGGCACCGGACGGCCGAGCGGGTCGCGAAGCAGACCGGCGCGCTCGTGATCTCCATCTCGCAGCAGCGGGAGACCGTGACGCTCTTCATCGGCGACCTCCGCTACCAGCTCGGCGAGATCTCGGACGTCCTTGCCCGCACGAACCAGGCGGTCGGAACCCTCGAGACCTACCGCCAGCGCCTCGATCAGGGCCTGACGCGCCTGACCGCGCTCGAGTTCCAGGGGGCCGTCACCCTCGATGACGTCCTGGTCGTCCTCCAGCGGGCCGAGATGACGACGCGGATGGCCGCCGAGATCGAGTGGAACTGCGTCGAGCTCGGCCAGGAGGGGCGGCTGATCCGCATGCAGCTCGACGAGCTGATGGAGGACGTGCCGCGGGAGAAGGCGGCCGTCGCCTACGACTACGAGCTCTCAGGGGAGGTCGCGGCGGCGGGGGCGGCTCTCGAGCGGCTGGCCGACCTGCCGTACCAGCGGCTGCTCGAGTTCGAGGAGCTCGCCGCGCTTCTCGGCTACCCGCGCGACGCGAACCCGCTCGACCACACGGTGTCCCCGCGCGGTTACCGCGTTCTCTCGCACATCCCGCGCATTCCCGACGCGGTCGTGCGCCACGTCGTTCGGGACTTCGCGACGCTCGACGCGGTCATCCGGGCGAGCCACCGCGAGCTCGAGGCGGTGGACGGCGTGGGCGCGGTCCGCGCGCGGGAGATCCGCGAAGGCTTGCGGCGTCTTCAGGAGCACAATCTCGTCGATCGGTACTTGCAGCTTTAGAACCCGTTTCAGAATGAAGCACTGTGCCGCCGGGCGGCGCTGGGCGGCGCGATGCGGCGTCCTCGGTCGCGCCCATACCTGACTCGGTATGGACGCTCCCTGCGTCCTTGCCTCGCACCACCCATCGCACCACGCGACGAGTCGTCATTCCGAAACGAGTTCTTAGTCGCGGAGGCATGCCTCGCCTGGACGTGAAAGCCCTGCTCTCACGCACAAAAGCCCTGGAAAGCTGGCTTTTTTCGCTGTGTTCCGATAGAATGGCGGGGTTCCGCGAGGCGTTCGGCGCCTTTTTTTGAGCCTGAGAGGGAGGGAGAGGGTTGTACGAAGTCGGCGATAAGGTCGTCTACCCCCACCACGGCGCTGGGACGGTTGTGAAGAAGGAATGGAAGACCGTCCTCGGGCAGGACCGGGAGTACCTGACCATCCAGATCACGCACAACGACATGGTCGTCAACGTCCCGAGCGAGAACGCGGAGCGCGTGGGGCTGCGCTCGGTCATCGACGAGATCGTGGTCGACCAGGTGCTCGAGGTTCTCCACGGCAGCGGCACGAAGATGCCGAAGAACTGGAATCGTCGGTTCAAGCACAACCGGGACAAGATGAAGACCGGCGACATCTTCGAGCTCGCAGAGGTCGTCCGGAATCTCTCCCTGCGCGACCAGGAGAAAGGCCTCTCGACGGGCGAGAAGCAGATGTTCGTCAAGGCGAAGAAGATCCTCGCGAGCGAGCTCATGTACGCGAAGGGGCTCGGCGAGAGCGAGGCCGCGGCCTGGCTCGAGGATGTCCTGACCATGGTGGTCACGACCTTCGAGCCCGAGCCGGTCATCGCCTGAGGCCCGCCGGCTCTGCGACGGCGGGGCGGTCTCCGAAGGCATGCTTCCGGCGTGCCGGCCCGTTCACTTCTCGGCGTCGCGGTGCTCGCGGCCGTGCTCGTAGCTTGCGGCGGGGCCGGGAAGCCGGCGCCCGTAGCCTCGCGCCTGCCCGCGCCGCTCCTCAGCCGCGCCTCCTTCGCTCAGGTGGTGGCCGCGGCGGTCGAGCGGGACACGGACCTCGGCGCCGAGCTCGTGCGTGGCAGCGAGATCACCGTCCGGGCTGGGCTGAACTGGGTGAAGGTCGACCTGGCCTCGGCCTACTCGGAGTACCGGCGAGAGCCGGCCCGCCGCGAGGAGATCGCCGCCGGCGCTGCCACGGCTGCCGAGGAGCGGTTCTCCCAGGGCTTCGGCGACGCCGGCTTCGACGCCGTGCGCGGCGACCTGAGACCGCTCCTGAAGCCGCTCTTCCGGCTCAGGCGGCAGCCCCAGGAGCCCGTCGAGAGGCGCTTCGTGAAGGGTCTCGTCGTCGTGTACGCCGTCGACCGCACGGAGGACTTCACGCTCGTCACATCCGGCGACCTCGCGCGCTGGGGGAAGAGTGCGAGCGAGCTCGACCGGATCGCCATCGCCAACCTCGCAAGGACGACCGAGGCTCTCCTCTGCGAGCAGCAACTCTGCGGCTGGGCCTCCGGGGACGGCTACGACGCGACGCGGTTGCTCGTACCGAAGCTGCGGCGGGACATCGTCCGCAGGATCGGTCCGGCGGTCTACGCGGTGCCCCAGGACGACGTCTTCGTCGCGCTTCCCGTCGGGCTCGCCGACCGGATCCGCGCGAAGGTGCTCGAGGAGTTCACGACGGGAAAGGACAGCGTCAGCCCCGACCTCTTCGTCGAGGAGCACGGGAAGCTCGTCGTGCTCGCCGGGCCATGAACGGCGTCTGGGCGGTCGTCGTGGCCGCGGGCCGTGGAGAGCGGCTCGGCGGCGACCGGCCGAAGGCGTTCGCGAAGCTCGGCGGCCGCGTGCTCCTCGCGGAGAGCCTCGAGCGTCTCGAAGCCTGGGACTGGGTCGACGCCATCGTCGTCGTCGCGCCCGAGGGCTGGGAGGAGCCGGCCATTCTCGTCGCTGAGGAGTTGGGTGCCGGCAAGGTCGCGGCGTGCGTTCCGGGTGGTGCGACGCGGGCCGGCTCCGTGCGCGCGGGCGTCGCCGAGGTGCCCGAGGGTGCGGCAGCCGTCCTCGTCCACGACGCGGCCCGGCCGCTCCTGCCGCTCGCAGTGATCGAGCGGGTGCTCGCGCCGCTCGGAGAGGGCTGGGACGGCGCCGTGCCCGCGCTCCCGCTCGCCGATACGCTCAAGCGCGGCCTGGACGGAGCGGTCGTCGAGACCGTGGACAGGACCGGGCTCTATGCCGTCCAGACACCGCAGGCGTTCGTCGCGGCGACGTTCCTGCGCGCTCTCGCCTCCGGGGGCGACGCCAGCGACTGCGCCGGTCTCGTCGAGGCCATCGGCGGCCGCGTCAAGCTCGTCGAAGGCGACCGGCGGCTCGTGAAGGTGACGACTCCGGCCGACCTCGCCTTCGTCGAGACTCTTCTGCGCGAATCATGATCGTCGACTACCACATGCACCTCCGCGGCCCGAACGAGCCGGGCGTGGAAGGCCCGATCGAGCACAGCGTCGAGGCCGTGCGGCGCTTCGTAGACGCGGCCGCCGCGGGCGGGATCGACGAGATCGGCTTCAGCGAGCACACGTACTACTTCCGCGAGTTTGAGGAGCTGATCGAGCATCCGTATCAGCGCAGCCGGATCCGCCACTCCCTCGAGACCTACGTCGACGCCGTGCTCGAGGCGAAGGGGCAGGGCCTCCCGGTCAAGCTCGGCCTCGAGGTGGACTACTTCTCCGGCCGCGAGACAGAGCTCGCCGAGATCCTCGGGCCTTACCCCTGGGACTACCTCCTCGGCTCCGTCCACATCGTCGCGGGGGACGCCGTGGACATGGAGCCGGGGCTCTGGGCGCGCTTTCCCGTCGAAGAGGTGTGGCGGCGCTACTTCGACACTCTGCGTGAGCTCGCCCGGAGCGGTCTGGTGGACGTGCTCGCGCACCCGGATCTCGTCAAGATCTTCGGTATGCGTCCCGGCCGAGCGGAAATCGAAGCCCACGAGGCGGCGGTCGCCGAGACCGTCGCGGAGGCAGGTCTCGCCGTCGAGGTCTCGACGGCCGGCCTGCGAAGGCGGGTGGGCGAGATCTACCCCTCGCCGACGCTCCTCGCGGCGTTCCGCGCGCGCGGCGTGCCCGTCACGCTCGCGTCCGACGCACACGTCTACCACGACGTCGGCCGCGACTTCGACCGCGCGCTCGATCTTCTCCGGGCGACGGGCTACGAGACAGTGACGGTTTTCGACCGTCGTCGTTCTCGCCAGGAGCCGCTCTCGTGAGTACGCCGCGGAAAATGCTCCGCATTTTCCGCGGAACGAGTTTGTCCCTTCGCTTCGCTCGGGAGGATGTTCTCTGGGAGGTTGGCCCATAAGCGAGTTTCGGGTCGGAATCGGCGTCGACGCGCACGCGCTCGTCGAAGGGGTGCCGCTTGTCCTCGCGGGGGTCGAGTTCGACTCGCCGCGTGGGCTCGCTGGGCACTCGGACGGCGACGTCCTCTCGCACGCGCTCGTCGATGCGATTCTGGGTGCTGCCGGGCTCGGAGACATCGGTGAGCTCTTTCCCTCCGGCGATCCGGCCTGGCACGGGGCCTCCTCGCTCTTCTTCCTCGAGCGGGCCTATGACGCGGCGAAGGAAGCCGGCTGGGAGCTCGTCAACGCCGACTGCATCCTTGTCGGCGAGGAGCCCCGCATCGCTCCGGTGCGGGACGAGATGAGGGCGCGGCTCGCCGGCGCGCTCGCGGTCGAGCGCGAGCGGGTGACCGTGCGGGCGACGACCACCGACGGCCTCGGCTTCACCGGCCGGGGCGAGGGTCTCGCCGCCCAGGCGGTCGCGCTCCTCCGCCGCGCCACGCCCGCATCGGGGGCGTCTGGCGAGGCGTCCTTCGCCTCTCCGGAGGCAGGCTAGCGGCGCCCTACGAGCGGCGCCCGTCCGGGCCGTCCCAGCGGCCGAAGACGAGGCAGGCGTTGTGGCCGCCGAAGCCGAAGCCGTTCGAGAGCCCGTAGGCGACGTCGGCCGATCGCGACTCGTTCGGGACGAAGTCGAGGTCGCACTCCGGGTCGGGCGTCTCGAGGTTGATTGTCGGCGGTACGAGGCTTCGGCACATCGCGAGGATCGTGATCGCGGCCTCAGCCGCTCCCGCGGCTCCGAGCATGTGGCCGGTCATGGACTTCGTGGACGAGATCGGGATCTGCCGGGCGCGCTCCTCACCGAAGACACGCTTGATCGAGCGGATCTCCGCCTCGTCGCCGAGCGGCGTCGAGGTTGCATGGGCGTTCACGTAGTCGATGCGGTCGGGCTGGATCCCAGCCTCGGCGAGCGCCATCCGGATCGCGCGGGCCGGGCTCTCGCCGGTCTGGTCGGTCGCCGTGACGTGCTGGGCGTCCGCGGAGAGGCCGTAGCCGAGAAGCTCGGCGTAGATGCGCGCGCCCCTGGCCCGGGCGTGCTCGAGCTCCTCGAGGACGAGGACGGCGCCGCCCTCGCCCATGACGAAGCCGTCGCGCCCGGCATCGAAGGGCCGGCTTGCCCGCTCCGGTTCGTCGTTCCGGGTGGACATGGCACGGAGCGCGGAGAAGGCGCCGACGGCGAGCGGCGTGATCACGGCTTCGGCGCCGCCGGCGAGCATGGCGTCCGCCCGCCCTTCGCGGATGTAGATGGCCGCGTCGCCGATGGCCATCGAGGAGGCCGCGCAGGCCGTACAGGAGGCCGCGTTCGGCCCTCGAGTGCCCAGCTCGATCGAGACCATGCCCGCGGCCATGTTCGGGATGAGCGCGGTGACCCAGAACGGGTTCATCCGGTCAGCACCCTTCGCGTGGAGGTGCTCGAAGGCCTCGCTCAGGGTGTTCAGGCCACCCATGGCGGAAGCAACCGACGTGCCGATCCGCTCCGGGGCGGGATGGCTCGACGGGTCGAGGCCGGCGTCGGCGCATGCCTCGCGGGCCGCGGCAACGCCGAAGTGTGCGAAGCGGTCGGTGCGGCGGGCGGTCTTCTTGTCCATCGCGACCTCGGGGTCGAAGCCCTTGACCTCGCACGCGAAGCGAACCGTGAGGCCTGCAGGGTCGAAGTGGGTGATCGGCCCGGCTCCGCTCCTTCCGGCCGCGAGCTCCTGCCAGGTCGTCTCGCGGTTGAGCCCGAGTGGGCTGACGAGCCCGATTCCGGTCACGACGACTCTGCGGCGGTGGTTCTCTGTCATCAGCAGGTGAGACGGGCGGCGCGCCGCCCCCGTTGGGAGTCTAAACCGCGACGGGCAGCGTGAAGGAGATCCTCGCGCCGCCGCCGGGGCGGTTCTCGGCCCAGATCCTACCGCCCTGCGCCTCGATGAGGCCGCTTGCAATCGCGAGCCCCAGGCCGGCCCTGCCGTTGCCGCTCGAGCGGGCCGGGTCGCCGCGCCAGAAACGGTCGAAGACGCGGCGGAGCGAGTCGGCCGGGATTCCCTCGCCCGTGTCCTCGACACTGACGCGCACCTCGTCGGAGAGCGGCTCTACGACGACCGCGACCGAGCCGTCCGACGGCGTGTGGCGAAGGGCGTTCGTGAGCAGGTTGAAGAGGACGCGCTCGACCTTCTCCGGGGCGCAGAGGACCGCGGGAAGGTCGCCGTCGATCCGCGCCTCGAGGTGCACGTGGCGCGCGCGCGCCTCCGCTTCGACCCCTCGCAGACACGACTCGACGACGTCGGAGAGCCGGGCCGAGGCGAGCTCCAGTGTGAGCACGCCGGCGTCGATCCGCGCCAGCTCGAAGAGGTCGTCCACGAGGCCGGAGAGCGCGCGCACCTGGTCGCGGAGGACGGGCAGATACTCGGCGGGCTCGGCGAGGCCGTCCTCGAGCGCCTCGAGCATGGCCTGCATCGAGGCGAGCGGCGTGCGCAAGTCGTGACTCGCCCAGGCGACGAGCTCCCGTCGCGCGTCGAAGAGCCGCTCGAGGTTGGCGGCCATCTCGTTGAAGGCGGAGGCGAGCTCCACGACCTCCGCCGGCCCGCCGTCGGGGGCGCGCGCGTTCAGATCGCCGCGTGCGAGCGCCGACGAGGCGGTGCGCAGCCGGTCGAGCGAGCCGAGCATCGAGCGGCCGAGCAGGTACGCCGCGCCGAGCACGGCGGTAGAGGCGGCCGC
The DNA here is from genome assembly GCA_041487575.1 of Gaiellaceae bacterium. Lineage (GTDB taxonomy): Bacteria > Actinomycetota > Thermoleophilia > Gaiellales > Gaiellaceae > JBGPNP01. Next base: position 10,014 of record JBGPNP010000054.1, read on the forward strand.
CGCGACGAAAAGGAGCGTCATGTCGTGGCTCGATTCGAACATGACGGAGCCCGAGAGGGCGATTGCGGCGAGCGGGAGTACGAGCGCGAGCAGGGCGAGGGCCGCGAGCTGGAGGCGAAACGAGGGGAGGCGCCGGAGAAGGAGAGCCGCGACCAGCCCGGCGGCGAGGGTGGCGCCGCCGACGGCAAGGGCGAAGGCGATCACGGCATGAACCGGTAGCCGACGCCCCAGACCGTCTGGAGGAAGCGAGGCTGCGACGGGTCGTCCTCGATCTTCTCCCGCAGCCGGCGCACGTGAACGGTCACAGTGCCGGTGTCGAGCGCCGCCTCGTAGCCCCAGACGCGGTCCATGAGCTGGTCGCGCGAGAAGACCCGGCGCGGGTGGCTCGCCAGGAAGCGCAGGAGGTCGAACTCCTTGACGGTGAGCCGCACGGGCTCCCCGTTCCTCGTCACCTCGCGGGTCGGGCCGTCGATCTCGAGCCCGTCGAAGACGAGCCGCTCCGAGGTCGGGGCCTGCGGCGTCGCGCGGCGCAGGACGGTTCGGACCCTGACGGCGAGCTCACGCGGCGAGAAGGGCTTCGTGATGTAGTCGTCCGCTCCGAGCTCGAGCCCGACGATACGGTCGGCCTCCTCGCCTCGGGCG
>JBGPNP010000055.1:0-10601 GCA_041487575.1 Gaiellaceae bacterium
CCGATCCGCTTCAGCGAGCCCGAGCACTGGCCGGAGGATCTCGCCGGGCGGGGATGCACGCTCGACGTCTTCGCCGCGGCCGGCGCGGCAAGCGCCCACCCCGTCTTCGGCGACGGCGGCTCCGACGCGCGCCGGGCGAATCCGGGCCGGGGCGCCGAGGACCGCTCGCTCGGCCTCGGCGACGCCGGGTGGCGCCGCTTCTCCGAGGGGCTCCGCCGCGCCGAGGACCTCGCCCGGTCGCGCGGCTTCGAGCCGAGCCTCCATCCTCACACGAGCACCTACGTCGAGGCGCCCTGGGAGATCGACCGAGCGCTCGAGCTGACTGACATCGGCCTCCTCGTGGATCCAGGGCACCTGCTCGTCGGAGGAAACGACCCGGTCGCCGTCCTGCGCACCTGGGGTGAGCGGGTGAACTACGTGCACGCGAAGGACGCCCGACTGGACGTCGTGCGAGGCGTCGTGGCCGATCGCGCCGACACGCTCGAGGCCTGGCGCCGAGGCGTCTTCTGCGGGCTCGGCGAGGGGGACGTCGATCTGGACGGGTTTTTCTCCGAGCTCGTGCGGATCGGCTACGCGGGCTGGGTCGTCGTCGAGCAGGATAGGATCCCGCGGCCGGAGGAGGAGCTGTCGGAGGCGGCCGAGGCTCAGGTGCGGAACCGCCGCTGGCTGCGCGAGCACGTGGGAATCTAGTGAAGCGCGAGGTCGGGATCGCGCTGCTCGGAGTGGGCTGGATGGGCCGGCTCCACAGCATCGCCTACAGGCGCGTCCACGACCATTACCCTGAGTGCGAGGCGATCCCGCGCCTCGTGATCGCGGCCGACGACGTCGCCTCGCGGAGGGAGCTCGCGCGTGAGCTGGGCTACGAGCAGGTGACGAGCGACTGGCGCGACGCGCTCGCCCACCCCGAGGTGCAGGCCGTGAGCATCACGGCGCCGAACCACATGCACAGGGAGATGGCGATCGCTGCGGCGGAGGCGGGAAAGCACTTCTGGGGCGAGAAGCCGCTCGGCCGTTTCCCTCAGGAGACGGCGGAGATCGCCGCTGCGGTGGCGGCGGCGGGCATCCGGACGATCGTCGGCTTCAACTACCGCCACCCGCCGGCTGTCCAGTACGCGCAGCAGCTGATCGCCTGCGGCGAGCTCGGCGAGCTTAGGCGCTACCAGGGTCGCCTCCTCGTCGACTTCGGGAGCGACCCGCGGGGCGTCCTCTCGTGGCGCTTCCTGCGCGACTTCGCGGGGCTCGGCGCGCTCGGCGACCTCATGTCCCACGTCGCCGACATGGCGCAGTTCCTCGCCGGGCCGATCGCGCGAGTGACCGCCCAGGCGGAAACGTTCATCGAGCAGCGCCCGAAGGTAGCGATGGGGAGCGGCACCCACTTCGCCATCGTCGAGGGGGGCGAGCTCGGCGAGGTCGAGAACGAGGACTCGGTCGTGAGCCTCGTCGAGTTCGAGAGCGGCCTCCGAGGGACGCTCGAGGCAACCCGTGCGCTGGTCGGCCGGCACGTCGAGATGGCCTTCGACGTCCACGGCACGAAGGGTGCCCTCTCCTGGGACTTCCAGCGGATGAACGAGCTCGGCGTCTATCTGCCGCTCAAGACGGGCGACGAGGGCTACGCCAACGTCTTCATGAGTCCGGGCCATCCCGACTTCGCTCGGTTCCAGCCCGGCCCGGCCGTGCCCATGAGCTACGACGACCTCAAGGTGATCGAGGCACACCTCTTCCTCGAGTCGGTCCTCGACGGACGGCAGCGCTCTCCGGGCGTCGAGGACATGCTCCAGACGGCGAAGGTGCTCGACGCGATGGTGCGCTCGGTCGCGTCCGGGCGCTGGGAGAACGTCCGGGAGCTCGCGCCGCCCGCCGTCTGACCGCCTGCCTAGTCGCCCTCCTCGAGATTGAGCAGGCGCGCCTCGCCGGCGGTGAGCTCGACGTCGAGGGCGGCCACGCTCGAGCGCAGCTCGCCGACGGTGTGCGGCCCGATCAGGGCCCAGACCGGGTAGGGCCGGTGGAGGACCCAGGCGAGGGCGAGCTGGTTCGCGGTGCAGCCCTTCGCGCGAGCGAGCTCCTCCGCCCGGCGCAGGCGCTCGGCGTTCTCCTCGCTCCCGTAGACCTCGAGAAGGCGCTCGCTCCGGACACCGGCGAAGTAGCCGCCGGCCTGCGACGACCACGCGAGGACGGGCATCTGCCTGCGCTCGTACCACGCGCGGGATGCGGGGTCGTTGGCGCCGATGCAGCCAGGCCAGGGGGGCTCGAGCGGAACGGCCAGGCTGAGGCCGGGGCTCGAGCAGGCGAAGGGCTCGAGTCCATGCGCAGCCGCGTACGCCTCTGCCTCCTCGAGCCGCGCGGGCGCCCAGTTGGAGGCGCCGAGGACGCGGATCCGCCCGGCGCGCTTCTGCTCGTTCACCGCCTCGAGGATCACCCCGACTGGAACGCTCGGGTCGTCGCGGTGCAGGAGGTAGACGTCGATCGCCTCCATTCCGAGCCTGGCGAGGCTCTCGTGGAGGTCGGCGTCGATCGCCTCCGGGGTCATCCGGCTCGTCCAGCTCTCGTCCGGGTGCGCCCCCTTCGTGACGATCGTGATCTCGTGCCCGAGCCCGCGGGCCGCGAGCCAGCGCCCGAGCACGTCTTCGGCCGGGCCGTACTCGCGTCCGGTGTCGACGGCGTTGCCGCCAAGCTCGATCCACACGTCGAGGAGCTCGAAGCACTGCTCCTCGGTGCGGCGGTCGAAGACGTCCGTCCCAAGCACGAGCACAGACAGCTCTCGCCCGAGCGGCGGGAAGAGGCGGTACCTCATCCTCGTCGCGGCCTAGGCGGCGCCGAGCGCAACCGGCCGCCCCTCCTCGGCGGAGCGAAAGAGGGCCTCGATCACCCTCGCCTGGCCGAGCGCGTCCGCGCGGCCGAGCAACGGCTTCTTCTTCCCGAGGATCGCATCGCTCAGATCCTCGAGCTCCAGGCGGTAGGAGTCGACGGGCTCGAGCGCGATCTCCTCGACACCGCCGCCGCGGCGCAGCTCGAGCTTCGGCGCGAGCGCGTGCCACGGGTCGTGAACGACGAGCGAGCCCTCGTCGCCGACGAGCTCGAGCTCCTCGCGGACGGGAAGGTCGAGCGCGGAGTCGAACTGACTCATGACTCCGCCCGGGAAGCGCATGGTCGCAGCGAAACGGGCGTCCACCCCGGAGTCGTTCTTCACCCGCTCGCCGTAGACGCGCTCGGGCTCACCCGCGAGCAGCCGCGCCGCGCTCACGCAGTAGCAGCCGACGTCCATGAGCGAGCCTCCGTCCAGCTCGGTGAGCAGGCGGACGTCGCGCGGGTCGTCGGCGGTGAAGCTGAACGACGACCGGATGAGCCGGAGCTCGCCGATCGCGCCGCCCCCGACGAGCTCGGCCATGCGCTTCGTCTGCGGGTTGTGCCGCCACATGAACGCCTCCTGGAGCAGCCGGCCCCTGCGATCGGCGACGTCGAAGACCTCTGCGACCTCCTCCGGGCGCCGCGTCAGGGGCTTCTCACAGAGGACGTGCTTCCCCGCCTCGAGCGCCCGGATCGACCAAGGCACGTGGAGAGCGTTCGGGAGCGATATGTAGACGGCCTGCACCTCGCGGTCCTCGAGGAGCTCCTCGTAGCTCCCGTAAGCGCGCGGGATGCCGTGCTCGCGCGCATACGCCTCGGCCCGGAGGCGCTCGCGGCTCGCGACCGCCAGCATGGCGACCCGGTCCGACCCGCGCGCGCCCGCGAGCACGAGGTCGTTGATGCGTGCGGTGGAGATGATGCCCCAGGCGACGGTCACGTCCCGACGCTCGCAGCGCGCTCGGTCGAAGTCAACCGCTCAGCCGCCGGTTGACATTCTCGGGCCGTCTGTGGAAGCGTGTTCACGGCCCGGGCGCAGACAGCCGGAGCGGACGATGATCGAGCCCGGCCCGCTCCGACGGCGGCGCGGCGCGAAGAGGAGGTTCTGAATGGCGACGATCGAGAAGCTCGCGATCTCCGGAGGGCAGCCGGCCGTGCCCGCGGAAAGACACCATCGCTGGCCCGACATTCGACCCGAGGACCGTGAGGCGGTTCTTGCGGTGCTCGATCGCGGTGTCCTCTGCGGGCCGAACGCCCCGGAGATCACCGCGCTCCAGCGCGACTGGGCGGAGTACGTCGGCGTCGAGCACTGCCTCGCGCTCAACTCCGGGACCGCTGCGCTCCACTGCTGCCTCGTGGCCGCCGGCGTGAATCCCGGCGACGAGGTCGTCATCCCGGCTTTTACCTTCAGCGCGACCGCGATGGCCGTCGCCCACACGGGAGCCGCGCCCGTCTTCTGCGACATCGACCCGCGCACCTACAACATCGATCCGAGCAGGATCGAGGAGCGCATCACGGAGCGGACGCGGGCGATCATGCCGGTCCACATCCATGGACTGCCCGCCGACATGGAGGAGATCCTCGCGATTGCCGACCGCCACGGCCTGGCCGTCGTCGAGGACGCCGCCCAGTCGCACGGCGCCCTCTACCGCGGTCGAAGGACGGGGGGGCTCGCCTTCGCCGCCGGCTTCAGCCTCAACGCCACGAAAAACCTCTCCGGCGGTGAGGGAGGACTCTTCGTCACGAACGACGGGGACGCCCTCCTCGCCGCCCGTCGGCTCTCCTGCTTCGGCGAGGACGCCGCACCGCTCGAGCCGGACGAGTTCCGCGCGTACGAGTCGACCGGGGTCGGCTGGCAGTACCGAAACCACGAGCTATCGGCAGCGTTCACGCGCTCGCAGCTCGGGCGGCTCGACGAGTACAACGCCACGGCCCAGGCCAACGGAGCGATCCTGAGCGGCGGGCTCTCGAGGCTGCGCGGCGTCCTGCCCCCGCACGTGCCGGACGACCGAACGCACGTGTACCACAAGTACCGCCTGCGCCTCGACACCGCCGAGCTCGGCTTCGACGGTCCCGCCGTCGAGCTACGCGACCGCGTCGTCCGGGCGCTTCGAGCGGAAGGCGTCCAGGCTGTCCTCTGGCACTTCGACCCGCTCCCGGCTTTCCCCGCTTTCCGGCGCGAGCTCGCGCCTTGGCACCGGAGCCGCGACAGCGAGCCTCTCCGGCCGTGGGACCCGGCCGAGTTCCCGGAGTCCTCGCGCGTCCTCGACGAGAGCATCGTGCTCGGCTCGGAGACGATGCCCCTCTTCGTCCAGGAGGCGGATCTCATGCAGCGCTATGTGGAGGCGGTCGAGAAGGTACTGGGAAATCTCGACGCCGTCCTCACCGCCCCCTTCGAGCCGACCCGGGTGCACTGAGCCCGCGCCGCCGTGCGAATGGAGGGCAAGACGGCGGTCGTCACCGGGGCCGCCACGGGGATCGGGCGTGCGATCGCGGAGCGACTCGCGGCGGAAGGCGCGCACACGTTCTGCGTGGACGTCGACGTCGAGGGGCTCGAGCAGGTCGTGGCAGGGATACGGGCCGCCGCGGGGAGAGCCGAGGCCCGGCGCTGCAACGTCTCGAGCCCGGACGACGTCGAGCAGCTGATGGCCGAGACCGAGATCGCGGGAGGGCCGCATGCGCTCGTCTCGAACGCGGCGATCCAGTACGAGCGGACGATCGAGGATACCCCGCCCGAGGACTGGGACCGTGTGCTCGCCGTCAACCTCAAGGGCGTCTACCTGTGCGCGCGGGCCGCGATCCCGCGCATGCGCCGGCTCGGCGGCGGCTCGATCGTGAACATCGCGTCGGTCAACGGCATCTGGGTCGAGCCGTCGCTCGGCGCGTACTGCGCGGCGAAGGGCGGCGTCATCAACCTGACGAGGTCGATCGCCCTCGACTTCGGCAAGGACGGCATCCGGTGCAACTGCATCTGTCCCGGCTACATCGACACGGGCATGGCGCAGCGCTACCTCGACATCCAGGCCGACCCTGCGGCGGCCCGCACGGAGGCGGCGCGGATGCACGCTCTCGGCCGCATCGGGCGCCCGGAGGAGATCGCCGCGATGGCGCTCTTCCTCTGCTCCGACGAATCCTCCTTCTGCACCGCGCAGCCGTTCGTCGTCGACGGCGGGCTCACAGCAGGCGTACCTGCTCGCTAGCGCCCCGCGACCGCGGCCTCGTCCGCCAGCACGTAGGTCTCCTCGGCGCGGACGCGCGCGGCCGGGAGCGAGCCGTCGCCGGCGAGGACGCGCGCGAGGATCTCCCGCTTGTCCGCCCCCGCAACGAGGAACGCCGCCGCCCGCGCCGCGTCGATGACCGGGTAGGTGAGCGTCAGCCGCGGGTGGTCGGGCCTGACGACACGGACGACCGGGCGGTCGGTCACGTCGAGCGCCGGGTCGCCCGGGAAGAGCGACGCCGTGTGCCCGTCCCCGCCGATCCCGAGGAGGACGAGGTCGAAGCGGTCGGGGAGCTCGATATCCGGCGAGCGCAGCGGGTGGATCTGCGCCTCCGGAATCGGCACGCGGCCGAGCAGGGCCTCGCGCGCCATGCGCTCGTTCGAGTCGGCATGGTCCGGCGCGACGAGCCGCTCGTCGCCCCACCAGACGTGCCAGGCGCCCCAGTCGAGGTCCAGCCCGGCCAGGTGCTCGTAGACCCGACGGGGGGTCGAGCCGCCGGCCAGCGCGATCCGAAACGGGCTGCTTCGCGACGCTCGCTCCGCTATCCAAGCGGAGGCGAGAGTCCCTAGGTCAGGGCCGGCGAGAAGAAGCAGAGCGCCTCCTCGTAGATCGGGTCGCGCCCGAAGAGGTCGAGCTGCTCCGAGAGGAGGTCGCTCGGCGTCCGCGCGTCGGGGCGGGCCGGTCGCGCTTCCACGCCGTTCACCTCGACGCGCTCGATCGTCTCGGCGGGCTCGTGCTCGAAGGCGACGCGCCGGTTCAGGCGCGCGCCGAGCCAGCGGGCGAGCAAGAGCGACTCCGCCCGAGGGCCGACGACCCGCAACGTCTCGGCCTCGCCGACATCCGGCCAGAGCCCCGCTACCGCCTCCCGCCAGGGCTGCGTCCGGGCCCAGGCGATGTCGGAGACGGCGACGCGGTCGACCAGCTCCGCGAGGCGGGGGAGCTCGCTCCTCGGGTCGTCCCACTCCGAGGAGTCGACGATCAGCCGGTCGACGACGCCGATGAGCTGGTCGAGCGGCTGCGCGCCGAAAGGGAGGTCCCCGCGCCAGCGGAGGAAGACCGGCAGGTCCGAGATGAGGAGGGGAAGGACGACGCTGGCGGGCGCCTGCGCCCGGGGGCCGTTGAGCCGCAAGGTGACGACCTCGGCGCAGACGTCACGCTCCAGGGCCACGTTCCGGAAGCAGCGGACGTCGACGTCCGCGTCGAGCTCGTTCCGGTCCGAGTCCGGCCGCGGGAAGAGGAGGATCCCGCGCGACGGATGGCGCTCGTGCAGGCCCGCCAGGGTCTCGAGCGCGGCCTGCTCCCACCGCTCCGGGACCCAGGCGATGTGGGTCATCGAGCTCGTGCGGAGCATCGGCGCCCCGCCCGGCTCGGACAACTCCTCGCGCAGGCGCGTCAGCTCGCGCTCGACGTCCCGGATGGAGACGTTCTCGATCAATGCCGGCGCCAGGAGCGACCGTCCCGGTGCAGCAGCTCGTCGGCGACGGCCGGCCCCCACGAGCCTGCGGCATGGTTCGGGAACGCGGGGCGGTCGCGCTTCCACGGCGCGACCATCGCGTCGACGAGCGCCCACTGCTCCTCGATCTCGTCAGCCCGCGTGAAGAGAGTCGCGTCCCCGAGCAGGCAGTCGAGAATGAGGCGCTCGTAGGCCTCCGGGAGCCCCGTGCGGAAGGCGCCGCCGTAGAGGAAGTCCATGTGGACGGTGCGGATCGTCATCCCCTGCCCGGGCACCTTCGCGCCGACGGCGAGCGAGACGCCCTCGTCCGGCTGGATATGGAGGAGGAGGACGTTCGGGCGCAGGGCCTCGGCCGAGTGCACCTCGAAGGGCGGGTGCGGCGCCCGCTTGAACTGGATCGCGATCGTCGTCTCCCGGCGGGCGAGGCGCTTGCCGGCCCGGATGTAGAACGGCGTGTCCGCCCAGCGCCAGTTGTCCACGTAGAGCTTCGCCGCCACGTACGTCTCGGTGACGGAGTCGGAGGCGACGCCCGGCTCCTCGCGGTATCCCGCCACCTCCTTTCCCTCGATGAAGCCCGGCCCGTACTGGCCGCGGACGACGTTCTTCGGGCCGGGCGTGTGCATCGAGCGAAGGACCTTGACCTTCTCGTTCCGGACGGCCTCGGCCGAGAACTCGATCGGCGGCTCCATCGCCGTGAGCGCGAGGAGCTGGAGGAGGTGGTTCTGGACGATGTCGCGGATCGCGCCGGCCTGCTCGTAGAAGGAGGCCCGGCCCTCGATCCCGAGCGACTCGGCGACCGTGATCTGGACGTGGTCGACGAACTGGCGGTTCCAGATCGGCTCGAAGATCCCGTTCGCGAAGCGCAGGACGAGCATGTTCTGGACCGTCTCCTTGCCCAGGTAGTGGTCGATCCGGTAGATCTCCTCCTCGGCGAAGTACTCGCGGATGGTCGTGTTGAGCTCGCGCGCCGTGTCGAGGTCGTGGCCGAACGGCTTCTCGACGATCAGGCGCGTCCAGCCCTGCGCCGAGCGGCGCTTCCCGATCTCGGTGACGATCGTCTGGATCGCCGACGGCGGCACGGCCAGGTAGTAGACGCGGTTCCCGAGCGTACCGAGCTGCTGGTCGAGCTCGCCGAGGACCGTGCCGAGCCGGTCCTCGCCGGGCTCGTCGGCGAACTCGGTGGCGACGTAGCGCATCCCGGCGGCGAGCCGCTCCCAGAGCTCGGGGCGGAACTCGTCACGCGCGTGATCCTTGACCGCGTCGCACATCCGCTCGCGCCACGCCTCATCCGACATCTCGGTGCGAGCAACCCCGACGATGCCGAAGCGCTCGGGCAGGTAGTTGCGGAAGGCGAGCGAGTAAAGCGCCGGGATGAGCTTCCGCTGCGTCAGGTCGCCGGAGGCACCGAAGATCGTGATCACGAAGGGCTCCGGTGTCCGGCGGGCCCTCAGACCTTCCGAAAGTGGGTTGTGGGCGACCTCTGTGACCGTCACGGCTCCCTCCTGACCGGAAGTTCGAGTTGCCGCAGTCGACGGAGCCGGGGAACTCACGCCGCGAGGAGCTCGCCGCTCTTCGCGCGGATGCCTTCGAGGAGCTCCGCGAACGAGTCGGCGAACTTCTCGACGCCTTCGCGCTCGAGCGTCTCCGTCACGTCGTCGTAGTCCACCCCGACCCGCTCGAGCTCGGCGTAGAGCGCGTGCGCCTCGTCGGTTCCCTGCGCGAGCGTGCCTGCGACGCGGCCGTGGTCCTGGAAGGCCCGGATCGTCTCCTCGGGCATCGTGTCCACCGTCTCGGGCCCGATCAGCTCCTCGACATAGAGGACGTCCCGGTAGGCCGGGTTCTTCGTCGACGTCGAGGCCCACAGGCACCGCTGCGGCGTCGCCCCCTTTGCGGCGAGGAACTCCCAGCGCTCGCCGGCGAAGAGCTCCTCATAGCGCTCGTAGGCGAGCCTGGCGTTCGCGACCGCGAGCTTGCCGCGGAGCTCGAGCGCGGCCCCGCCGACCGCCTCCAGGCGCTTGTCGGCCTCGGTGTCGACGCGCGAGACGAAGAAGCTCGCCACCGACGCGACCTTCCGCGGGTCGCCCCCGGCCGCGACGAGCCGCTCGAGGCCGCGGATATAGGCCTCGGCCACCTCGACGTAGCGCTCGAGCGAGAAGATCAGCGTGACGTTGATCGACTTGCCCTTTGCGATCATGTCTTCGATCGCGGGCAGGCCCGGCTTCGTCGCCGGAATCTTGACGAGGAGGTTCGGCCGGTCCACGAGCGCGTGCAGGCGCGTCGCCTCGGCCGTCGTCGCCTCGGTGTCATAGGCGAGGGTCGGGTCGACCTCGAGCGAGACGTAGCCGTCGTGACCGTCGGTCTCCTCCCACACCGGCCGAAGGAGATAGAGCGCGTCGCAGATGTCCCGCACCGCGAGGCGGAGAAAGACCTCCTTCGGGTCCCGCTCCTCCGGAAGCACCCCGCGCAGCTGCACGTCGTAGACGTCGCTCGACGAGAGCGCCTTCTGGAAGATCGTCGGGTTCGAGGTGACGCCGACGACCGCGTCCTCCTCGATCGCGCGCGCGAGCCCGCCGCTCCGCAGCAGGTCGCGGGAGAGGTAGTCGATCCAGACGCTCTGGCCGCGCTCGGCCAGCTCGTGCAGCCTGCTCCTGGCCATAGGGCCTCCTTTCAGCTCACATTCTGCCGTCGGCCGAGGAGGTCCCGGGCGCGGCGGGCGATGTTCTCGGGCGTGTAGCCGAAGTTCGCAAGCACAGTCGCCCCCGGCGCCGAGGCGCCGAAGCGCTCGATCGAGACGGCGTCGCCCGCCGAGCCGATCCAGCGCTCCCAGCCGAGCGAGATGCCCGCCTCGACCGCGAGGCGCGCGTCCACAAGGGGGGGCAGGACAGACTCGCGGTATTCCTCGGCTTGCTCGGCGAAGAGCTCCCAGCAGGGCATGGAGACGACACGCGCGGCCACGCCCTCCTCCTCGAGGAGCGTCGCAGCCTCGAGCGTCACCCAGACCTCCGAGCCGGTGGCGACGAGGATCAGGTCAGGCTCTCCGCCTCCGTTTGCCGCGTCTCGCAGAACGTACGCGCCACGCAAGGCCCCCG
>JBGPNP010000056.1:0-10579 GCA_041487575.1 Gaiellaceae bacterium
CGCACCGAGCCCGCGCGCGAGCGCCGCAGCCGCGTCGATCGGGGTGTCGGCGCCCAGGTAGACGACCCGCCAGCCGTCGGCCTGGAGGAGGACGCCGAGCGCGAGCGGGCCGCACTCGTGCCGCTCGCCCGGGGCGCAGCAAACCACGGCGCCGCCGCGCGCGCCGCCGGCCCCGGGGTCGACTAGCCCGAGGAGCTTGCCGAGGACCTGCTCGGTCAGATGGTGCTCGGCGGCGACGGAGAGCTCGCCTGCGCGCCAGAGCTCGCCCACGCGCTCCATGGCAGGCCGGATTACCTCCTCGATCGCCGGCCCTGCCCCGAGCAGCTCGAAAGCGAGCTCGAGCGTGCGCGCAATCTTGTGCGGGTCGACCTCAGAGCACGCCGCGACGAGCTGCTCTGCGGCCTCGCGGGGGTTCTCCGCGGCGCCGAGTTCGGCGCCGCCGAGGAGTCTCGCCGCCTCGCCGATCCGGTAGCCGTAGGCGATCCGGTCACGGAGCCAGAGGACGCGCAGGACGTCGCGCTCGGAGTAGCGGCGGTGGTGACCCGCGGTGCGCTCCGGGTGCAAGACGCCGTAGCGCTGCTCCCACTTGCGCAGCGTCGCTGCGGGGACCCCAGTCCGGCGGGCTACGACTTCGATGTTCAAGGCCCTGGGCGGTGGACCGCTCTCGCCGAGTGTAGCCGTAGCCGTGCTGCTACGGTTGTCCCCGATGCCGATCGCCCGCGACGAGGTCTGGAAAGCGCTCGAGAGCGTCATCGACCCCGAGCTGAAGCGCTCCGTGGTCGAGCTCGACATGGTGCGGAACATCGAGATCGACCGGGGCTCGGTCACCGTCACGATCGCCCTCACTGTCCCCGGCTGCCCGCTTCGGGCGAGCTTCCAGGAGCAGCTCGACCGTGCGCTCCTGCCGCTCGAGAGCGTCGATCGGGTCGCCGCTTCCTTCGACGTCATGACGCCCGAGGAGAAGACGGCGCTGACCGCGAAGCTGCGCGGCGGGGTCGCCGAGCGCAGCCCGGGCATCTCAGTCGATGCGAAGACGCGCGTCGTCGCCCTCGCGAGCGGCAAAGGCGGTGTTGGGAAGTCGTCGCTCTCGGCCAACCTCGCCGTGGCGTTCTCCCGGCTGGGCTACAAGGCGGGCGTCCTCGACGCCGACGTCTACGGCTACTCGATCCCGCACATGCTCGGGATCAACCAGCGGCCGATCGCAGTGGACAAGATGATCGTCCCGCCGGTGCGCGGCGAGCTGAAGGTGATGTCGATCGGGTTCTTCCTCGAGGAGAACTCGCCGGTGATGTGGCGCGGCCCGATGCTCCACAGGGCGCTCGAGCAGTTCCTCTCCGACGTCCACTGGGGCGAGCTCGACATGCTCGTCGTGGACATGCCGCCGGGGACCGGGGATGTCGCCATCTCGCTCGGGCAGCTCCTGCCGCGCGCGGAGGCGGTCGTCGTGACGACGCCGCACCGGGCCGCGCAGCAGGTCGCGGTGCGGGCGGCGCAGATGTGTCGCAAGACGAACATGCGCCTCCTCGGCGCCGTCGAGAACATGTCCTATCTCCTGCGCCCTGACGGCGGCCGCGAGGAGCTGTTCGGCCGCGGCGGCGGCGAGGCGCTCGCGCGCGAGGCGGAGATCCCGCTCCTCGCGCCGATCCCCTGCGACTCACGCCTCGGCCCGCTGGCCGACGAGGGCCGGGCGATCGTCGAGGTCGAGCCGGACGCGGAGGTCTCAAGAGCGATCGTCGGGCTGGCCGAGGCGGTCGCCGCGGCGAAGCGCGAGCAGGGAGTCGGGATCGTCAAGAAGCTCCCGCTCGTCTCGGCCTGACCAAAAGGAAAGGGCACCTCGCGGCGCCCCTTCGCTCCTGACCCCTTGCCCCCTGGCGTCAGGTCAGTCTTTGTTGCCGTTCTCCTGGCCGTTCTGCTGGTCGGGGCAGGAGCCTGTCTGGATCACGGCGGCGCTCGTCGCGTCCTTGCCGATCTTGCCGCTGAGCGACGTCCAGTCGCTGCTCAGCGTGGCTGTGAAGGTGCCGATCAGCTTGCCCTGGCCGGGAACGCCGCCGATCAGGGCTCCGCTGAGAGTGGTCTTGCCCGTCACCGCCGCGAAGATGCGCGCCCTCGCCTTCACGTCGCCGGACGTGCCGCGTATGAAGAGGTCGCCGTAGGCGGTCCCGTTGCCCGTCGCGGTGTTCACGCGGCTCATGAGGCGGAGGTAGCCGTCGCCGTCGAGGCGGCCGCCGGGCGAGTTCGACACGGGGCCCTTGAAGAGGTCGTAGGCGAAGCGGTAGGAGCCGTCCGCGCCGGTGCAAGTGCGCTCCCGGGTCGTCTGGCGGGTGGCGTTGATGATGTCGGCGGAGACGACGTCGGTCTTCGCCGGTGCGCCGATGCCGTGGGCGATCGCAACTCCTGCCGCGGCGAGGGCGACCGCTGCGACCAAGGCGATCAGTGCGAGGCGCCTGCTCATGCTCGTGCTCCTTGTCTCGGGGTCTATCTGAGGAGATCCCTAGCTTGCGCCGAACTGGCGGTCTGCCGGTTAGCGGGAGGTAAGGTTTCTGTGAAATGACGCGCGGTCGTGCCGGCTGACCCGCTTCCGCGCCTCCGGGCGCTCGGCTTCTCGGAGGCGGACGCGCGGGTGCTTGCCGACCACTTCCTCGACGCCGAGGCGCGCGGCAAGCTCGGCCACGGGCTCGCCCGGGTCGACTGGCTCGCGACCCTACCGGGCCTCGACCCCGCGGCGCGCCCGGCCCGTGTCCTCGCCGAGCCCGGCTATGAGCGCTGGGAGAGCCGGGGTGCGCTCGGCTACCTCGCGCTCGCGGCCATCTGCGAGGCCCAGCTCGCCGATCCGCCGGGGCACGCGCGGGTCGTCGTTGCCTCGGACTGCTTCCCGACCGGCGTTCTCGGCTACTGGACACGCCGGCTCGCGGAGGGCGGGCTCGTCGCCGCCCTCACCGCGACCTCGCCGCCCCGGCTGGGGCACCCGGACGGCGGCCCGCCGCTCGCCGGTACGAACCCGCTCGCGATCGGGATCCCGAGCTCGGACGGGCGGCCTCTCGTTGCCGACGTCTCGATGGGGAAGGTGACGTACGGCGACGTCCTCTCCGGCCGCGCACCGGAGACCGACCTGATCCCGTTCGGCGGCGAGCAGGCGCACAAGGCGTTCGCGCTCGCCGTCGGGCTCCAGCTCTTCGTGGACGCACTCGCAGGCGAGGACTACGGCGCCGTCCTCGTGGTCGCGCGCCCGGAGGCCGACCCGGTGCCCGGGCTCCGCGACCGTGCCGCTGGCGTGCGCCTGCCTGGCGACGCCTGAGATCAGCGTCTTCGCAACTCCGTGAGCACCTCCGTCGAGGGCCTCAAACCTCGGTCGTCCCTCCCGGCTCGAGGGCGACGACCTCGACGCCCGCCGGAGCAAGGCGCCGTAGCTCCTCGGGCGTCCCCGTCAGGAGCGGAAAGGTCCCGTAGTGGCAGGGCACGCAGCGCGGCGCGCCGAGGAGCTCGAGCGCGACCGCGGCCTCGCGAGGGCCCATCGTGAAGTGGTCGCCGATGGGCAGGACGGCGAGGTCGGGCCGGTAGATCCTCCCGATCAGCGCCATGTCGCCGAAGACGTTCGTGTCGCCGGCGAAATAGACCGTCTTCCCGTCCTCGAGCTCGATCACGAGGCCGGCCGGCTCGCCGAGGTACTCGCCGTTCGGGCCGCTCGAGGAGTGGTTCGCGTCCGTGAGGGTGATCTTGATCCCGCCGACGTTCGCGGTCCCGCCCTTGTTCGGCGAGCTCGTCATGTCCTCGTCGAGCCCCTGCGAGGCCAGCCAGCCGCGTAGCTCGACGAGGGCGACGACCTTCGGCTTGAAGCGCTTCCAGAGCTCGACGGTCTCGCCGACGTGGTCGGAGTGGCCGTGCGTGAGCGCGATCAGGTCGACGCGCTCGGGGTTCTTCTCGCTCTCTGGACACTTCGGGTTCCCGAGCCACGGGTCAACGTAGATCCGCTTGCCGCCTGGAGTGTCGAGCCGGAACGACGCGTGGCCGAGCCAGGTGAGCGTCGCGTTCGCCATCGTCCTTCCTCCTCTTCCTCGTATCGGGCGCGAGCCTAACGCAGGAGCGGCGAGCCGCGCCGCGAACTCCTCGGCCGTGCACGCGACGAGACGAGGCCTGAGGAGGGCGGTCGAGGTCGCGTCGGTCCTGCTTCTCGCGACCGCGGTAACGGACGCCCTCGGCTACCCGGGCGCCTCGTTCTACCTCCTCGTCGCAGGCGTCCCCGTCGCGGCTCTGGCCGGGCTCCTTTGCTTCGCCGAGGTCGTGGACGCAGTCGAGCAGGGGCGCATGAACTTGCGCGGGCGCGTGCAGGCGGGGCTGCTCGGGCTCCTCCTCGCCGCCATCGTCCTCGGCGCCGCCGCCCGCGAGCCGTCGATCCAGGACGGGTCGGTCCCGGCGGGGGCGACAATCGCCCTTGCGCTCGGCCTCGCGGCGCTTGCCGTCCAGGCGATCGTCGCGCTCTCGCCGTTCCGGCGCCGCTAGGCCAGCGCTTCCTCGACCCGGCGGCGGTAGTCCTCGCCCTCGTACTCGTGGAGCGGGTGCGGGTCCATGACGTGCTCCTGCACGCGCCCGCCCCGGCGGACGTAGACGACCGGGCAGATGTTGGCCTCCCCGTCCATCTCGACGCTGGCGGCGACCGCGTCGGGGCCCGGTGAGTCGACGAAGTGTTGGAGCGGCTCGATGCCCTCGTCGCGCAGGGCGTCGAGCGACACGACGCGCCCGAGGTAGCCCTTCTGGTTCCACAGGGCTGGACCGCGCGTCAGCTCCGAGAGCAGGAACGGGACGAGGTCCCGCTCGGCGATCTCCGGCCGCGGGAGCTGCACGCCGAAGTGGGTCTCGGCGAGGTGGCGGGCAAGGAGGCGTGCGTTATAGCGGAAGCCGCTCACGGTGCCTGAGGCACTCCCGACGCCGTGCTTGCGCAGGCCGGCCGCGCCCTGGGTCGCGTTGCCGGCGAAGTAGATCCCGGGCGTGCTCACGCTCTCCCAGAAGGGCGTGAGAGCCGGGATGCGGTCGTTTGCCACTGTGACGCAGCCGAGCTCGCGCAGGTCCTGGAACGGCGTCGTGAACCCGGTGGCGGCGATGGCGGCATCGGCGTCGATAACGAGCTCACCCGGGCGGGTCGTCCCGGTCGCGTGGATGCGGAAGCCGGTCGAGGTGCGCTCGATGCGCTCGAGGGCGGCGTCGAGCGCGAAGGTGCCGCCGCCCCAGCTCGCGTCCTCGAGCGGCTCGAAGTAGCGGACCCGCACCGTGGCGAGGGCGAGAACACCCGTCTGCACCGGCCGCGGCGAGACGAGGATGATCCGGCACGCCCAGGGCTCGAGGCCGTCGGCGATCTCGAAGCCCGAGTTGCGCTTGCCGATGACGAAGACGGTCTTGCCCTCGTACGCGGCCGGCTCCCGGCACTCGGAGTAGTGGGGGACGCCCTCGATTCCTGGGATGTTCGACTTCCACGGTGTCGTCACCCCGGTGGCGAAGACGGCGGCGCGGCACCGGTACTCGCCTTCCGTGGTGACGAGCGTGAAGCCGTCTGCCTCCTGCCGGGTCGCCTCCCAGCGGCAGCCGTAGCGGACGCGGACGCCGGCGCGCTCGGCGAAGGCGGCATGGCCGCGCTCCATCTCGGGGCGCGACGGCACCATGCGGGTACGGTCCATCTGCTCGACGACGAGCGCGCGGTTCTCCGGCTCGTCTGCGAGGAGGCTGTTGTGGTCGTACCACTCGTAGTACTCGGAGGTGCGCGGGTAGGGCGCTTCCGGCTTCGACCAGGAGAGGAGGCGCTGGAAGATCGGCCACTTCTGGAACATCCCGCCCGCCTTCTCGTCGGCGGAGATGACGGCGTGCTCGACCCCGAGCCGAGTCAGGCAGTAGCTCGTCTGGAGTCCGCCTGGGCCGGAGCCGACGACGACGACCGGGTAGTCGCCCGGCGGGAACGGGCGGTCGGGCGAGCCGTTTACCCGCGCCACTGGAGCGTGTACGAGAGCCTCCGGGCCTCCGCCTGGAGTATCCGGTACATGACCTGTGGGTTCGACACGAGGAAGCTCTTCACCTCGGGCTGCGGGATTACGAGACACCGGAGCGGCGTCGCCGCCTGGACGTCCGCCGTCGGCGGCTCGCCGAGCAAGGCGGAGACCTCGCCGAAGAACTCCCCGCGCCCGAGCCGGGCGAGCTCCTTGCCGTCGAGGACGATGCAGGCCTCGCCGTCGAGGATGACGTAGAGGTTCGCCCCTGTGAATCCCTGGCGAAGGATGCGCTGGCCGGCCGGGAACATCTCCTCCTCGAACATGTGCGAGACGTGCTCGAGCTGCGGCTTCGTCAGGTCGGAGAAGAGGGAGAGGAGCGCGAGGCGCTCGGTCATGTCGTTCATAGCCCTGGGAACCTACCTGGCCCGGAGCCGCGATTCCAGCGTCTCCGGCGTGGAGTCAGAGCGGCAGCTCGCGGACGGCGAAGAACACGGCCTCCGAGAACGTGGGGAAGGGCTGGATCGTGTCCCGGATCACGTCCACGGGCACTTCGGCTCGGATCGCGAGTGTGAGCTGGCCGATCCACTCGCCGGCCTCGGGACCCACCGCGACCGCGCCGACGACGACGCGCCGCTCCCGGTCGGCGCAGACGCGCAGGAAGCCCTGGCGCTTGGGGCGCTCGTACGTCGAGGAGCGCGAGGTGGCGTTCACCTTCCAGGTCGCCGTGGCCATGCCGTGGCCGCTCGTCTCGCCGACCGTGGCCACCTGCGGGTCGGTGAAGGTCGCGGCCGGGATCGCGCGGTAGTCGGCTCGCGCGTCTCCGCCGGCGACGTTCACTGCGGCCACGCGGCCCTGGTACTTGCCGACATGGGTGAAGAGGGCGACCCCCGAGACGTCGCCGATCGCCCAGACGCCGGGCGCGGCCTGCAGGCGGTCGTCGACGACGATCCCTTTCTTGAAGAGGCGGACGCCGAGCTTCTCGAAGCCGAAGCCCTCGATCCGCGGCTTGCGGCCGGTGGCGACGAGCAGGCGCTCGGCCTCGACGACCGTCCCGTTCGTCAGCTCGACGCGGAAGCCCGGCTCGACCCGTGCGGCCTCGGTCCTCAGGTGCACCTCGATCCCCTCCTCCTCGAAGACGCGCTGGAGGAGAAGGCCGGCCTCACGGTCCTGGCGCTTGAGCAGGTGGTCCTCGCGCTGGACGAGCCCGACCTGCGAGCCCATTCGCCGGTAGAACTGCGCCAGCTCGCAGCCGACGGCGCCGCCGCCGAGGACGAGGAGGCTCTCGGGCACGTCCGAGACGGTGGTTGCCTCGCGGCTCGTCCAGAATCCGGTCCCGTCGAGGCCGGGAATCTCGGGGACGGCGGCGTCGGAGCCGGTCGCGATCACGAGCTTCTCGTAAGGGAGCTCCAGCCCGCCCACCTCGAGGAGACCCGGCTGGACGACCCGCGCCTGCCCGCGGACGAGCTCGACGCTGCGGTCGTCGAGCCACTTTGCGTGGCCGGAGTCGTCGAGGCCGTCGATGACCTGATCGCGCCACCAGAACACCCGGCTCGCGTCCGGCGGCCCCATGACCGCCTCCGCCGCTCCGGGGGCGATGCGGGCGGCGGCGAGGATCTCGGTCGCGCGGAGGAGCGTCTTCGAGGGCATGCAGGCGAAGTACGTGCACTCGCCGCCGAGGAGTTCCCGCTCCACCACGGTGAGCGGGACGTCCACGTCGATCCGCCTGAGCGCCGCGACGAACGCCTCCCCCGCCGAGCCGCCGC
This sequence comes from Gaiellaceae bacterium, assembly GCA_041487575.1. GTDB lineage: Bacteria > Actinomycetota > Thermoleophilia > Gaiellales > Gaiellaceae > JBGPNP01. The sequence goes on from JBGPNP010000056.1 coordinate 7,736, forward strand.
CGAGGACGACGACTCGTCCGGCGCTCACGACGCGAAGGGGAGGAAGGCCACCGCGTCTCTCGCGATCCGAAGCAGCGGGCCGGCGGCGAAGAGGCTTCCTACGGTGACGACGACCGAGAGCGCGATCGCCCCCGCCAGCAAGGCGTCACGCGGCGGCGAGCCGCCCGCGGGGGCGACCGCCATCCGCGACGGGGTCAGGTACATCGCCCGCACGACACCAAGGTAGTACGAGATCGAGACGACCGTGGCGACGACGCCGACGACGGCGAGCCACGTCCAGCCGCGGTCGATGACGGCGGCGAAGGCGTAGAACTTCCCGAGGAACAGTCCGGCCGGCGGCAGGCCGATGAAGCCGAACATGAAGAGCGCCATCGCGCCGCCGTAGAGCGGCCGCTCCCAGCCGAACCCGGCCAGCTCGGCGAAGCCGACCGGTCGCCCGAGCTCGCGCTCGCGCGCGGCCACAACCGCGAACGCGCCCATACTCATCGCCGAGTAGGAGATGAGGTAGTAGAGGAGCGCCCGCCCGCCGAGCGCGGTCCCGGCGGCGATCGGCATCAGCAGGAACCCGGCGTGCGAGACGCTCGAGAAGGCGAGCAGGCGCTTGAGATCCGACTGGACGAGCGCGGCGAGGTTGCCCCAGACGAGCGAGATGCAGGCGATGACGGCGAGCGTGATCTGCCAGAGCTCGCGGTCGGCGGGGAACGCGGTCACGAGCAGGCGGAGCGTCAAAACGAGCGCCGCCACCTTCGTCGCCGCCGCCATGAAGGCCGTCACCGGCGTCGGCGCGCCCTGGTAGACGTCCGGCGTCCACATGTGGAACGGCGCCGCCGAGACCTTGAACCCCAGCCCGACGAGGATCATCGCAAGCCCGGAGACTAGGAAGAGCCGCTCCGAGCCGGCGGTCTTGTCCGCGATCTCCGAGAAGTAGAGCGTCCCGGTCGCCCCGTAGACGAAGGCGCTCCCGAAGAGGAGGACGGCCGAGCCGAAGCTCCCGACGATGAGGTACTTGAGCCCGGCCTCGAGCGAGGTCAGCCGCTCGACGGCGATCGCCGTGAGGATATAGAGGCAGATCGAGAACCACTCCAGGCCGAGGAAGAGCGTCATCAGGTTGTTCGCGGCGACGAAGAAGCTCATCCCCGCGACGGCGGCTAGAAGAAGCGCGTGGAGCTCGCCGACGCGCTCGACGTCCTCGCGCTCGCGGTAGGCGACGGCGACGCCGAGGAGGCCGGCGCCCGCGACGAGGATCTGCGCGAGCTCGGCGAGGCGGTCGCGGCGGATCGCATCCGCGACGATGCCGCGGCCGATGTCGTCGAGGGCGAAAAGCGTGATCGCAGCGGCGGCGGCGCCGCCGAGGCAGAGCGCCGAGACGAGAGCGGCGAAGGGCTTGCGGCTGCGCTCCGGCAGGAAGAGCGTGACGAGCATGACCACTCCGGCGCCCCCGAGGAGCGTCAGCACCGGCGAGAGTGCCGCCCAGTCGATCGAAGGTCGCGTGAACTCGAAGATCGCCTACTCCTTGAACTGCGCCGTCACGGTCGAGGCCGGCTTGCCGCCGAAGGCGTGGTCGGTAATGCCCGCGGGCCAGAAGGAGAGAAAGAGGAGTGCGGCGACGAGCGGCGCCAAGATCCCCACCTCGGCGAGGCGCAGGTCGCGCGCGTGCGCAGGCACAGCGCTCCCCACTTCCCGGTGCAGAACGGCCGAGATGAGGCGGAGGGCATACATGGCCGTGAGCACCATGGCGACCGCGCCGACGACGGCCCAGCCCCAGCCACGGGCGAAGATCCCGTTCAGGACGAGGAACTCGCCCGCAAAGGCCGTCGAGCCGGGGACGGCGAGCGCGATCACGCCGGTCGTGATCAGGAGCGAGGCGAGCACCGGCCGCCCGCGCGCCATCCCGCCGAGGAGGCGGAGCTGCCCGGTGCCCGCCCTCGTCTCGACGCCGCCGGCGAGGAGGAAGAGCGAGGCCGAGACGAAGCCGTGATTGACCATCTGGAGGAGCGCGCCGTCCAGGCCCGAGTCGTTGACGGCGAAGAGGCCGATCACGATCAGGCACATCTGCGCGAGGCTCGAGTAGGCGATCACCCCGCGGATGTCCGGCGCGCGGAAGGCGAGGAGCGAGCCGTAGACAAGCCCGATGGAGGCGAGCGCGAGGACGGTGACCCGCCAGTCGGAGACGGGGTCGGGGAAGTGCGGGATGACGATCCGCAGGAGTCCGTAGGCGGCCGTCTTCGAGATCACGCCCGAGAGCACCGCGGTCACCTCCGCCGGCGCCTCCCGGTAGGCGTCCGGGAGCCAGCCGTGGAACGGGAAGAGCGGCGCCTTGACGGCGAAGGCGGCGAGGAAGCCGAGGAAGATCCAGGTGTTCGAGCTCGACCCGAGCTTCGCCATGTCGAACGTGCCCTGGTCGAGCCCGAAGGCGATGATCGCGACGAGCATGAGCAGCGACCCGGCGAGGGTGTAGACGACGAACTTGATCGTCGCCCCGAGCCGTCCTGCCCCACCCCAGCCGCCGATGAGGACGTAGAGCGGGATCATCATCGCCTCGAAGAAGACGTAGAAGAGCAGGAGATCCTGCGCGGTGAAGACCCCGACGGTCGCGCCTGTAAGGAAGAGGAGCAGCCCGAAGTAGGCGCGCGGGCGCTCTCGCCCCATCCAGACGCCGTAGGCGAGGGCGGCCGTCGTCACGATCACCGTCATCCCGACGAGCCAGAGCGACCAGTCGTAGAGACCGACGGCGTAGGAGACGTCGAGGTCGGCGAACCAGACCGTCCGCTGGTCGAGCTGGAGGCCGGGCGATCCGAAGTCGAAGGCCGCCACGCTGCCGATCCAGAGTCCGACCTCGGCGAC
>JBGPNP010000057.1:0-10567 GCA_041487575.1 Gaiellaceae bacterium
CGACTCGCCGCCGATGTCGAGCGCGGCTGCCGGGAGGCGGCGGTGGCGGCGCCGGGTCGTGCGCTCGATCGCATCGAGCGCGCCGGCGATCGCTTGTTGCGCGCAGTTGCGCCGGCTGCGGGGCGGCGACGCCTGCGCGAGCCTCCGGCGGAGGAGTTGCTGCTGCTCGTCGACGCGCTCGCCGCGCTCGCCAACGAGCTGAGCGGACAGGGAGAAGACCTCGACGGGCTCTCGCGCCGCGCACTCGAGACCGCCGCGCAGGTCGAGCTCCTCGCCGCCGCCGCGGAGCGCCTCCGCGAGCCGGACGAGCGCTTCGGTGAGCGCCGCGAAGAGATCCAGCACCGGCTCCATCTCCCGCTCCGTGAGGCGAAGCCGCCCCGACTCGGGCTCGAGCGCCCCGATCGCGGCCGACGCCATCCGGTCGAGCTCGGCGAGCGCGCGTGCGGGCGGCGCGACGGCCTCCTCCCGGCAGGTGCGCTCGACGTCCCGGGCGAGGAGGCGGAGGCCGGCAAGCGAGACGCGACCGCCGAACCACGCGGCCGCAGCTTCCTCGAGCCGGTGCGCCTCGTCGAAGACGACGGCGTCGTGGTCGGGGAGGACGCCCACGCCCTCACCCGAGCGGCCGCGGAGCGCGAGGTCAGCGAAGTAAAGCGCGTGGTTCACGATCACGAGCTCGGCCTCGGCGGCGCGCCCGCGCGCCTGCTCCGAGAAGCAGGTCGCGACGAAGGGGCACGTCTTCTTGCGGCAGCGGTCCGGCCCGACGGCGAGGTCAGACCAGAGCGTCGGGCTCGGCCCGAACGAGAGCTCGGCGCGATCTCCCGTCTCGGTGCTCTCGATCCAGTCGCGGAGCCGGTCGAACTCGCGCGCGTCCGCGGCCGTGCGGAAGAGCGCTCCCGCGGAGCCGCCGAGGAGCTCGAGGCTCTGGAGGCTCCGCCTGCAGAGGTAGTTCTGCCGGCCCTTGAGGGCCACACAGCGCACCTCTCGCCCGATCGCCTGCGCCGCGACGGGAACGTCCTTCGTCAGGAGCTGCTCCTGGAGCGCCTTCGTCGCGGTCGCGACAATGACCCGGCGGCCGGAGAGGAGCGCAGGGACGAGATAGGCGAGGCTCTTCCCGGTGCCCGTACCGGCCTCGGCGAGGAGGTGCTCGCCGCACTCGAGCGCGTCCTCGATCTCCGCTGCGAGCGCAGCCTGCTCCGGCCGCGGCTCGAAGCCGGGCAGGGAAGCGGCAAGAGGGCCGCCGGGGGCGAAGAACGTGCGCACGAGCGATCGGAGCGTACTCGGGACGCCGGTCAGCATAGCGAACACACGTTCCCTACCGCGTGCCGAGACTCTGCCGACTCCGTACCGATTTCATACCCCCTCAACCCCGGGTTTCCGCCCTCGGCAAACGATCGTGAGAGCATGTTGAGAGTCTTGATCCAGGAGCCCGATCCCAGCGTCCGGCAGCTCCTCGAGCTCGAGGTCGAGCACCTCGGCTACGAGGTCGCCGAGGAGGCAGGACCGTTCGACATCGCGCTCATCGAGCCCGCCGACCCGGAGGGGTACGAACTCGCCGAGCGCCTCTACACCCTGGAGCCTCGGGTCCCGGTCGTCTTCGTCTCGGTCCGCAGCCGCACGGCGGACTTCGCCGCCGTGCGTCCGTACGCGCATCTCCTGAAGCCGTTCTCGCTCCGGGCCCTCGGCAGCGCGCTCATGGGCGCCTCCGAGATGCTCCCGGGGAAGGCCCGCTAGAAGACGACCTCTCTTTCCGCCGCCCTGCTCATTCCTAAGTGGTCGCCACCGCAAATACGGCCCCGCCTGGCCGGCTGCAAACCCGCCCATCCCCGCGTCCTCAGTCGGCCCCATACCGGCTTGGTATGGGGCCTCCCTGCGTCCTTGGGCTGCTTGGTTTTCGCGCGGCCAAACATGACCGTACTCACGGTGGAGACCACTAAGCACAGCCGGATGAAGGCTCGAACCCTCGTCTCGCCCACGGAGATGGGGCCTCGTTCCCCGTCCGCTGGCCCATTCGGAGCTCGGATTTCGTCGCGCCGTAGACTCACCCGGTGCTCGTCCCGCGGATCGGCGCCCTCGTTCTCCTCGTCGGCCTCGGCTTCGGCCTGGCCCAGCTCGTTCAGCTCGTCTACGTCGTCGCAGCCGAGGGTTACACGAGCTGGCTCCCCGTCCTCGGCTTCCTCCTCCCCCTCGGCGGGGTCGCGACCGTCTCGGCCGTTCTCGTCCTCAAGCGTCACGCCCTCGGCCGCCGGCTCATCCCCGCGCTCGTCGTCGTCACCGTCGCGACGGCGCTGATCACCTTCCTCGGGGCACCCCCGGTCGGCGGCTTCCTCGACGACTACGAGCAGGCATCGCTGGCGCGCGGTGTCACGGTGCCGGAGTACCGGCGCAACCAGGGCTGGGACGCGGCGCGCTACGTCGCGCAGCAGACGAAGGACGTCCGTACGCAGGGCGTCCTCGGCGCGATTGCCGGCGTCGTCCTCTACGCCCTCCTCGTCCGCGCGCAGCGCCCGCGGCGAAGGGCCCGCGCCGCCTAGACCCTCCCGACAGGGCGGAAGCGGAAGCCCGTGCGTCCGCACGCGCACTCTGTGTGCACGATCGAGACCAGGTCGCCGGTACGGAAGCGAAGGAGCGGCGTCGCCTCGCGCTCCAGGTGCGTGAGGACGAGCTCGCCCCGCGCGCCCGGCTCGAGGGGGACCGGCCGCGCAGTCCTCGGCTCGACGAGCTCGGCGAGGACCGAGCCGTGGCCGAGGAAGTGGAGCCCATCGCGCTCCTCGCACTCCGCCGCGAACGCGCACGAGATCTCCGGCACGCCGTAGAACGCCCCGGTGCGGACGCCCCAGACCTCCGCGAGAAGGCGTTGGGCGGGCTCGACGCGGTGCTCGGGCTCGACGCGGACGAGGAGCTTGGCGAGGCCGAGCTTGTGCGCGTCCAGTCCTTGCTCCCCCGCCGCGTCGGCGAGCTCGAGCGCGACCGTGGTCGGCGCCGCAAGGGCCGTCGGCTGGAGGCCGGCCCAGCGGGCGAGCGCTCCCGTGATGTCGTCGGCGCCGACGGGGACGACGGCGGCGCCCGTCTCCTCGAGGGCAGCCTGGGCGGCGACCCCGTCTGCGGCCAGGCCGAACCGCGAGCAGTGGAGGACGACGTCGTCGGGCCGCGCGCCCGCGGCCCAGAAGGAGCGGGCGCCGACCTCGGCCGACGCCCGAGCGTCCTTCTGCGTGTAGCCGACGGCGAGCGGGCCGTCAGACGCGACCTGGACGCGGACGACGTCGATGAGCTCGACGCAGAGGAGCCCGCCGAACGGTGCGTCGTTCCCGACCTCCTCCTCGAGCTCGGCGCGCGTGGTGAGCGGCATACGCGACAGGTCCTCCGCCTTGCGCACCTGCTCGGGCCGGACCCGGGCGCCGTCGAGCTTGCGGCGGTAGAAGGCGGACTGCTCGTAGCAGCGGGAAACCTGCTCACCGAGACGCTCGTCCTCGAGGCGGCGCGTCCACGTGGGCGGCATCGTCTCGACCCGCTCGTCGAAGTAGCGAGCCCATTGCACGGCGCGTAGCGTACTCCTCTCCGTGACCGCTCTCGCCACCGGATTCGGCCTTGGCTTCGGCATCGCCGCGGGCTTCGGGCCGATCAACGCCTTCTGCCTCGCCTTGGGCCTGCGCCACGGGTTCCCCCCGGCCTGGGGCGTTGGCGTCGGGGCCGCCCTCGTCGACGGCTTCTGCGCGCTCCTGGCCGGACTCGGCGTCGCCGCCGCGCTCCACGGCGCGGCGAAGGGCTGGTTCCAGGTCGCCGGCGGCCTCGCGCTCTTCGTCGTCGCCGCCCGCATGGCGCGCTCGCGGGGCGGAGAGGCGCGGGCGGGGTCGCGCTTCTCGCGGACACTCGCCCTTTCGCTCGCGGCGACGCTCGCGAACCCGATCACGATCCTCTCTGGGGCGCGGCCTTCGCGGGCGTCGTCCCGCGCCTCGGGCTCTCTCGCCTCGAGACACTCTCGGTCCTCCCGCTCGGAATGATGGCCGGAACGCTCCTGTGGATGACCGGGCTCTCCGCGGGGAGCGCCTTCGCGGGGCGCTGCGCGAGCGAGCGCCTCCTGCGGGCGCTGTCCGCGGTCTCCGCCGTCGCGATCGCCGGCTTCGGCGCCTGGCTCCTCGCGGGCGGGATCGGGGCGCTGACGTAGGCCGCCGGGAACTCGCGGCGGGGAGCCGTCCGAACCAGACGTGTCCGAAGTTGTGCCGAGATCGTCAGTCTGGTCCGTGATGTAGCTATCGAGGGTGTGGCGACGCAGAGCTGCTTACGGGCCTTCTCCTGACACTGCCTTCGGGTTGCCGCACTCGTCCGGCACCGGCAGCAGCTCGAGCGTAGCTTGGACTCGAGCCCCGATTCTCGACCTCGCCTGACGCGAAAGGTGGCCCGCCGGCGTGAAGGGCGCTCCGGAAGGCTCAGCCGACGCCACCGGTCATCTCATCGGGAAACGGCACGCCGGGCGCTAATCGGAGCGCTTGGGCTCCCGGACCTTGAGGCGGAAGACGTCCGGCCGGTGGTAATGGCCCGCCGGGTCGAAGCGCTGGCGCTCTTCGTGGAGACGCATCGGGTCGAGCTCCGCGTAGAGGATCCCCTCCTCGTCGAAGAGTGGGCCCGCGAGGTACGAGCCGTCCGGGGCGAGGATCGCGCTCCCGCCGCGGCCGATGATTCCCTTGCCTTCGAGGAGCGGGGCGAGCGGGAAGTCGGGCGGGTAGCTCGCCGCGCGCTGGAAGTGGCAGGGGCTGACGACGAAGGCGCGCGACTCCCGGGCGATGTGAACGAGGCTCGCCTGCCACGTGTCCGAGTCGTCGGCGGTGGAGGCGATGTAGATCTCGACGCCCGACTCGTAGAGGGCGAAGCGGGCGAGCGGCATGTAGTTCTCCCAGCAGATGAGCCCGCCGAGGCGGCCGAGACCGGTCTGGAAGGCGCGCAGGCCGCCCCCGTCCCCCTGGCCCCAGACGAGCCGCTCGTGGTTCGTCGGCATCAGCTTGCGGTGGCGGGACACGAGCTTCCCGTCGGGCGAGTGGTAGAGGAGCGTGTTGTAGAGCGTCCCGGAATGCTGTGGGTCTATCTCGGTCACGCCGGTAACGAGCCAGACCTCGTTCGCGCGCGCGATCTCGCCGAGACGGTCGGCCGCGGGCCCGGGCACCTCGACCGATTCACTCGCGAAGAGGGCAAAGGCGGCCTTCGCACGGTCGTCGTTCCAGGCGGCGAGCGCCTTGGCCCAGGCCGACGAGGGGTAGGCCGGGATGAAGGCTTCCGGGAAGACGACGAGGCGGGCGCCCGCCGCCGCGGCCTCCGCGGTCAGCGCGGCGAGCTTCTCGACAGTCCGCTCGCGGTCGAGGATGACCGGCTCCGCCTGGACGCAGGCAACGGTGACGGGCTCGCGCACGGGAGCGGTTCTACCGGAAAAGTCCGCTCTTTGCGAAAAGTTCTTCGCGCGCGCTGCTTGACCGGCATCGCTGCGGCTTCGTATTCTGCGCGAGCCAGATCCGGAGAGCCCTAGGGTTCGCCGGATTTGGCGCTTAACGAGGCCGTTTCGACCGCACCGTCCGGCGCGCCCTCTACCGTGTATCGGTCCATGGTCGAGATCGTCCTCATCGTCGTCCTCGTCACGGCCGGAGCCCTCGGCGCGGCCTGGCTCGTCCGCTTCCTCCGTGCGGAGCTCGGCAGCCTGCGAATCCAGAGCGGCGCGCAGCTCTCCGAGCGTAGCTCCGAAGTCGACCGCCGCCTGGCCGGCATCATCGAGACGATGGACCGGCGCCTCTCCGAGCTCGACACGAAGGTGGATCGTCGGCTCGAGAACGCCTCGAAGACCTCGGAGCAGATCCACACGCAGCTCGGCAAGCTCGGCGAGGCCAATACGCAGATGCTCGAGCGCGCCAAGGACCTCGCGCGCCTCGAGCAGGCCCTGCGCCCGCCGAAGGCGCGCGGCGGCTTCGGCGAGCACCTGCTCGCCAACCTCCTCGCCGACATGTTCCCGCGCGACAAGTACGAGCTCCAGTACGGCTTCTCCGGGGGCGAGCGAGTCGACGCCGTCATCCGGCTCGACCGCGCCCTCGTCCCCGTCGACGCGAAATTCCCGCTCGACAACTTTCAGCGGCTCGTCGAGGCCGAGAGCGACGCCGAGCGCGAGCTCCACGCGAAGCAGCTGTCCCGCGACGTCAAAGCGCACGTTGACGCGATCGCGCAGAAGTACATCCGGCCGGACGAGGGCACGTACGAGTTCGCGCTCATGTACCTCCCGGCCGAGGCGGTGTACTACGAGCTCGTCTGCGGGCGGCTAAGCGGCGAGGCGAGCGCGCTCGGCTACGCGCTCGAGCGGAAGGTCATCCCCGTCTCGCCCTCGACGCTGCACGCCTACCTCCTCGTGATCGTCCTGGGGTTCAAGGGCATGCAGATCGAGGAGCACGCGCGCGAGGTGATGGCCTACTGCGGCCAGCTCACGCGGGACTTCTCCCGCTTCAAGGCCGACTTCGAGCTTGTCGGCACCCATCTCGGGCGCGCCCAGTCGAAGTACTCCGAGGCCGAGCGACGGCTGGACCGCTTCGAAACGAAGCTCGAGAGGGCGTCCGACACGGACCTCGAGGAGCTGCCGGAGCGCGTCGCTGAGCTTCCCCTCGCGCGCGACGCGGCCTAGGGAAAGGCCGGCACCTGGGGGAAGCGAGGCCGGCGGGCGGCGGGCCTATACTCGGCCGGCATCGTGCTCGTGAGACGGCTTCCCGACGTTGACCATCGGTCGAGCCAAATGGCTCCTCCGGCACAGGGCTTGCCGTGAGCGGGGACGAACTCGGCGCCGCGAAGCGGCTCGTCGCGCTCATCGCCCACGAGCTTCGAGCGCCGATCGCCGCGGTCGAAGGGGCGGCGACCACGCTCCGTCGTCGCGGCGCCGATCTCAGCGAGGAGGATCACGACCGCTTGCTTGCGCTCATCGCAGACGAGTCGGCTCGCGCCGCGCGGCTCGCGGGCGACCTGCTCTCGACCGCACTCCTCGAGGAGGGGCGGCTCGACGTCAGGATCGAGCCGTGCGACGCGGCCTCGGTGGCGGCAAGCGTCGTCGGGTCGGCGCGGCAACACCTTCCCGCCTCGGTCGGTCTCGACCTCGCAGCGCCGCCGGGGCTCCCAGCGGTCGCCGCCGATCCCGACCGCCTCCGGCAGGTACTCGCGAACCTCGTCGAGAACGCCCTCCGGCATTCGCCGCCGGGCGAGTCCGTGCGGGCCGCGATCGAGCAGCGGGAGCAATGGATCCGCTTCTCGGTCGGCGACGCAGGGCCAGGCATCGCTCCGGACGACCAGCAGCGGATCTTCGAGCGCTTCTACCAGGGTGGGCAGGCGGGCGCCGGAAGAGGGGGCGCCGCCGGGCTCGGGCTCTCGATCGCCCGGGAGCTCGTCGAGCGCATGGACGGCCGGATCTGGGCCGAGTCCCCGGACGGTGGCGGCGCGATGGTCGTGGTCGAGCTCCCCGCCGCCGGGCGCGGCGCAGCTGCCTGACGCGCGCCGGCGGGCGCGGGAACGCCGGCAACCCTACTGAGAGGAGTGCGGCTCCTCGCGAGCGAAGCGAAGCGACTAGCTTCCCCCGAGGAAAATGCTCAGCATTTTCCTCGGATTAGAAGCGCAGGAGCGCCCCGATCCCCTCCGCCTCGGCGAGGTCGTGACGGTGGCGGACCGACCACACGGTCCCACCGTGGGCAAGCGTGCGGTGCACCGCGAGATCGATGCCCTCCTCGTGCGGATCCATGCGGGTCCCGTCGAGAGGGCATTTCCCCCCGTCGGCGGAGATACGCCCGCACGCGGGGCAGCGCCAGGCCGGGCGGTCGGTGCCCTCCTGGAAGAGCAGGAGCTCGACGCGGCCGTCCGAGACCGCCTCGAGGGTCTTGCGCCAGCCCGCGGCCGCGCGCCCGTTGCGGCCGCTCTCTTCGCGCCACCGCTCGACGGTCTCCGCCTCCTTGGCCGCGCGCCACTGATCGAGGACGGGGGTCGCCAGCGCAAGGAGCTCGGCCGCCCCGGCATGCGCCTCGGCGTGCGTCCACCCGGCGACCGCGCCCTTCGCCTCCTGCGACAGGAGCGAGGAGAACTCGGCCCAGGTCGCCTCGGAGGCGGCAACGACGACCTGCGGGCGGTGGAGCCGGCGGACGAGGTGGTCCAGCTCGTCGGCAACCGTGCGCAGATGGCCGTGCGCCAGTCCGTCGACGTGGCGCTGTAGGCGGGCCTGCGACCAGCCGCCCTGGTCGTGGCGGCGCGGCTGCTCCTCGAACCGATCGGCGACCTCCTCGAGACGCCCGACGCGGAGCCGGTAGAAGCGCCCCTGCTCCCGCCCGACGACGACGACTAGCGCGCCCTCACCCCGGCCGACGAGCGGCACGAGCGGCGCTAGGTAGAGCTCACGGTTGACCTTGATGTCGTCCGGCACCGACTCCGTGAGAGGAAAGGTGCGCCAGACGTTGTCGAGGCCGGCGCTGAAGATCGCGAGGCCGCGAACGCCCTCGCGGTCGAGCTCCTCCTCGACGTAGCGGCGAATGCGCTCGAAGTCGGTGCGCAGGCCCTCTCGCTGCTCGTGCGAGAGCTCGCGCGCGGTCGCCCCGTCGGCCTTCGCTCCCTCGTCGAGAAGAGAGTTGAGGCGTGTGTGCGCGTCTCCTGCGCCGCTGCCGGTCGCAGCGGCAGGGTCGAGCGCGAGGTAGAGGCTGATCGCGCAGCCCTTCTCCGCTTCGAACGCCGCCAGCTGGCGCAACTCGTCCCAGGTGATCGCCCGTGCCATGCCGCTTCCCTCAACCTATACCACGGAAACACCGGAGCGATCCCTATCGTTTACACAGAGAGAGGGCGGAAATGGACCCGCCTCCAGAGAGAAAGGTCTTCCAGTTGAGCGAGAACGACGTTCGTGAGGTCATCATCATCGGCGGCGGCCCGGCGGGCTACACGGCCGCTCTCTATGCGGCGCGGGCGAACCTGCGCCCGCTCCTGATCGAGGGCTTCCAGTGGGGCGGCCAGCTCATGATCACTTCCGACGTCGAGAACTACCCCGGCTACCCGGAGGGAACGCTCGGCCCGGAGATGATGACCGACTTCCGCGCGCAGGCCGAGCGCTTCGGCACGGAGTTCATCACGGACGACGTGACCCGGGTCGACTTCGGCGCGCACCCCTTCCGCGTGTGGGTCGGCGAGGAGGAGCTGCAGGCCGAGGCGATCATCATCGCGACCGGCGCTTCCGCCCGGCAGCTCGGGCTCGAGAGCGAGCGCCGCTGCCAGGGGAAGGGCGTCAGCTACTGCGCCGTCTGCGATGCGGCCTTCTTCGTCAACAAGGAGGTCGTCGTCGTCGGCGGCGGCGACTCGGCGATGGAGGAGGCAACCTTCCTGACAAAGTTCGCCTCCAAGGTGACCCTCGTCCACCGCCGCGACTCCTTCCGCGCCAGCCCGATCATGGTCGACCGCGCGCGCTCGAACCCGAAGGTCGAGCTCGTCCTCGATTCCGTTCCCGAGGAGGTCCTCGAGGACGAGCGGGGACTCGTTCGCGCCGTCGTCGTCACCAACGTCAAGACGGGCGAGCGGACGGAGATCCCCGCCGACGGCCTCTTCGTCGCCATCGGCCACGATCCGAACACCGCGCTCTTCCGCGGTCAGATCGACATGGACGAGGCCGGCTACGTCGCCACCGACGGCAAGTCGACACGGACGGACGTCGCCGGCGTCTTCGCCGCCGGCGACGTCCAGGATCACATCTATCGCCAGGCGGTGACCGCGGCCGGCTCGGGGTGCATGGCGGCGCTCGACGCCGAGCGCTGGCTCGAGGCGCGCAAGGACCGGGCCCGCACCGCGGTCGCGACGCCGTCCGCAGGGTAACGCTGGGCCGCCTCTGGCGCTCGCCCACCTCCGGTCGCGGCGACCCGCTCCGGCTCCTTCGACCGCCTGACCGGCAGACCCTGCGGCTACCATCGTTCCATGCCCTACTTCATCTGCCCGAACTGCCGCCGCCGGTCGGTCGACCATGACGGCCGCGAGGACTTGACCAACGATGTCGTCGGCTGCTCCCACTGTGGCTTCGGCTTCCTCTTCGAGTTGATGGACGACTACTACCCGGCACCGAACACCGGCTTCCTCGTCTGCGACCAAAACCTGCGCATCCTCGCCGCAGGCCGTGGCGTCTTCGAGCTCACCGGCTTCTCCGAGCAGGACCTCATGGGTCTCAAGGTCATGGAGGCTCTCGGACTGAACGGCTCGGTCGATCCCGATCCGGCCCAGGTCGCGGTCGAGTGGGGTGTCCGCCAGCTCGGGAAGAAGCTCACGCTGCGCACACGCTCGGGACTCGTGAAGGCCGTCAGCGCGGACTTCTTCCCCGCCTACGACGACGACGGCGGGCTGCTCGTCGCGATCACACCGGGGCAGTAGCTCACTCCGTCACTCGCTCATCGCGTATCCCTCCTCACGCGCGGCAAAAAGCCTCTCCTCGACCCATGCCTGGAGCTCCTCGAGCGCCGCGAGGCCGGCCGCGAGCTCGGCGATTCGCTCGCGCTCGCCGGCCGGATCGGAGCCTTTCAGCAGGCCGAGTCGCTCGAGGCGTTCCGCA